>DATNQB010000049.1 GCA_036702875.1 Oculatellaceae cyanobacterium
GCGTTGAAAGCAGGTTTGATAAAATTCAGGTAACATAATGTCTTTTTCGGTCTTGGTCACTAATCGAGACCGATATTTTTTACCATACAATGCTCTGCGCTTCGCGCAGAGCGAGTTTCGACGGGGTTGTCACCCCGTCAAGGTGCGCTCAAATATCGAGAGTCGCCCGTCTGGTTGCAAGCCGATTAAAAATAGTTTCCCTGTTTGATACGTGGTAAATGCCAGACTGACACGCTGTTCTGCTAACCAGTCGGTAAACTGGCGCGAACCCATTAGTTCTAGTTGTGGACTAGATTGATTTTCCATGTATTACTTGACAGTAAATTAGGTATTAATTCATTGATCAAAACTGAAGAATGTCGTCTACAGTTAGAGCGCATACAGAGTGAAATCAAACATTTCTATACAATTGTGTTGGGTTAAGCGTAGCGCAACCCAACCTACAATTATGCAGTTTTAAGCACTAACTGCTATATCCAAAATACGCACTAAAAAAGCCCACTTATCTGCAATCTCCTCAATAATTTTAGCTGTAGGCTTTCCTGCACCATGCCCCGCCTTAGTTTCAATTCTAATTAATACAGGTTGCTCACCTTTATGCGCCTCTTGCAAACCTGCTGCAAACTTAAAACTATGAGCAGGAACTACGCGATCATCATGATCGGCAGTTGTAATTAATGTAGCTGGATAAGATGTTCCAGGCTGAAGATTGTGCAGGGGTGAATAAGCATATAACGCTTGAAATTCCTCTGGATGATCGGGAGAACCATAATCTGAAGTCCATGCCCAACCAATTGTAAACTTATGAAAGCGCAACATATCCATTACACCCACAGCCGGAAGTGCAGCAGCAAATAAATCAGGGCGTTGTGTCATACACGCACCTACTAATAACCCGCCATTACTACCGCCACTAATAGCAAGTTTTGCAGGCGATGTGTAATTATTAGCAATTAGCCACTCTGCTGCTACAATAAAATCATCAAAGACATTCTGCTTATTTAACTTAGTTCCTGCTTGATGCCATTCTTCTCCATACTCCCCGCCGCCGCGTAGGTTGGGAACTGCATAAACGCCACCCATCTCCATCCACACGAGCACACCTACAGAAAAACTAGGTGTCAATGAAACATTAAAACCACCATAACCATATAGATAAGTTGGGTTGTTTCCGTTTAGTTGTAACCCTTTTTTGTATGTGATAAACATTGGCACTTGAGTGCCATCTTTACTACTGTAGAAAACCTGTTTTGTTTCGTAATCTTCTGGATTAAAATCAATTTTTGGTTGTCTAAATACTGTGCTTTCTCCTGTCGTCATGTCGTAGCGATAGATAGTTGCGGCAGTAGTAAAACTTGTGAAGCTGTAAAAAGTTTCCGTATCCCAACGTTTACCACCAAAACCACCAGCAGATCCAATTCCTGGCAATGCAACTTCTCTAACAAACTCACCATTGAGATTAAAGATTTTGATTTGACTACGTGCATCTTTAAGGTAGTCAGCTACTAATTGATTATTTAAGATGCCGATACTTTCAAGGGTTTCATTTGCTTGCGGAATTATTTCTTGCCAATGTTCCCGTTGTGGGTTATTAATATCAATAGCGATCGCACGACCACGAGGAGCATCTAAATCAGTTTGAAACAAAAAAACTGAGCCATCATTATCAATAAAGCTAAAACTCGCCTCAAAATCACTAATTAGTTCTATCACCTGGGAATTTGCATCCGCCAAGTCTTTATAAAACACTAAGTTTTTAGGATCAGTTCCTTGCCAAACACTGATAATTAGATAGCGACCATCTTCAGTGACACCACCATTAAAACCCCATTCTTTTTGATCGGGTCTATGATAAATTAAAACATCTTCAGACTGCGGTGTACCTATTTTATGGTAAAATAGCTTTTGAAAATAATTAATGTCTTCTAATTTAGTTGCTTCATTCGGCTGATCGTAACGACTATAGAAGAAACCCTGATTGTCTTTAGTCCAAGAAGCGCCAGAGAATTTAATCCAATTAAGATGATCTGAAACATCTTCTTGTGTTTCGACATCACGCACCTTCCATTCTTGCCAGTCTGAACCAGAAGTTGATAAACCATAAGCCATTAACTTCCCATTTTCACTAATAGCTATACCAGCAAGAGCAACAGTACCGTCTTCTGAAAGCTTGTTGGGGTCGAGTAAAACTTTTGGTTCAGAGTCAAGAGAAGTTAAAGTGTATAAAACAGATTGGTTTTGAAGACCATCGTTTTTAAAATAAAAATAGCGATCGCCCTCTTTAAAGGGAATGCTAAATTTCTCATAGTCCCACAATTGAGTTAAACGCTGTTTAATTTGCGATCGCGCTGGAATTTTATTGAGATAATCAAAAGTAACTTGATTCTGCGCCTCAACCCAAGCTTTTGTTTCTTGAGAGTCTACATCTTCTAACCAACGGTAGGGATCTGCTACCTTAATACCGTGATAGTCATCAACTTGGTTAACAGTTTTGCTAGTTGGGTAAGTAATAGATTTAGTCGTATCTGACATCATTAAGGCTGCTCATTGTTAATTGGTAATTGTTAATTGTTAACCATTGCTGCTAGGAGCCGCCAGCAGTACCTCACCTTTCATCATGCGTTGAGCAGCATCAAGTAACGCTTCTTCCAGATACGGCTTAGTAAAATACCCACTAGCACCTAACTCTGCTGCCATTTGCTGATGTCGCGAAGCACCGCGAGAGGTCAACATTGCTACAGGCAGATGGTTGAGTTTGTCATTTTTCTGAATGCGAGATAGTAACTCTAAACCATCCATTCTAGGCATTTCGATATCGCAGAAAACAATATCACAAGGTAGACCGCCTAATAGTTTATCCCAAGCTTCCTGACCATCACGGGCTTGTTCTACTCGATAGCCGGATTTGTTAAACGTCATTGAAAGCAATTCACGTACCGTAATCGAATCATCAACAATCAGCACCATCGGTTCAGTCTTAGCTGCTGGAGCTTCGCTAGGAGTCTGCAAACTAGACCAAACACTGCCACTACCTTCCTTGCGAATCACACCTCTGGAGAGTTCAATTAACTCTAAAACGTCGGCAATTGGCATGATCCGACCATCCCCTAGCACTGTAGCACCTGCAATTCCCACTGGCTTAGGTACAGGGCCTTGCAGTTGCTTAATTACAATTTCCTGTTCGCCTAAAACCCGATCTACTTGGAGAGCAAGGAGGTTACCAGCACTGCGTAGCACGATGATCGAAATTAGGTCGTCTTCACGTTTACCACCATAGACGCTACCACGACTAATTTGCCGATTATAACTTAGTAGTTCTGTGAGAGGTTGGAATGTTAAAAGTGTATCTCGCCAAGTAATACAAGAGTTACCTTCAGCATTTGTTTGGATGCGGTCTTTGGGAACCTCTAACATATCTTCCACCCCATCCATTGGAAAAGCAATTGTAGCTTTTTCGCTAACGCAGCAGAGGGCTTTACCGATACTAAGAGTGAGAGGTAAACGAATAGTAAAGTTAGTACCTTTACCTAAAACTGATTCGGTACTGATAGTGCCGCGAATCTCCATTAAACTGGTACGAACAACATCCATACCGACACCACGACCTGATAACTCATCAGCTTGATCCTTAGTGCTAAAACCAGGATGGAAGAGCAGATCGTAAACATCAGGTTTGGACATTGTTTGTGCTTGCGCTGCGGTAATTAACCTCTTTTTAATTGCTTTTTGCTTAACATTCTCTGTATTAATGCCTGCTCCATCATCAGAGACAGCGATTACAGTTTGGTTCCCTTGATGGAAGGCTTGCAGTGTAATTCGGCCAACTCGTGGTTTACCAACTGCCTGCCGCTCATCTGGGGTTTCAATCCCGTGAGCGATCGCATTGTTGAGCATATGATTAAGCGGATCTGTCAAGTGTTCGAGAATTACCTTGTCTAATAAGGTGTCTCGTCCCTCAACGTGTAGCTCTACTTCTTTGCCATTTTTACGCGCATTTTCCCGCACGCCGCGTTGCAAACGGTCGGCAGTTTGAGCAAAAGGAATCATCCGCGATCGCGTTAGCCCTTCTTGTACTTGGCTAGTTACCTGCCGTAACATCCGAGCAACTTGGTCGGTTTCGTCAACTAAAAATTCAATATCAGAAGAAGACTCACGCACCCGCACGATTAGCTCAATCATCTCCTGAGAAAGCAAGTGGATCGGAGTGAATCGATCCATTTCTAGAGGATCGTATTCCATACCGGAGGAATGATCCGAGGATGTATCCGGTTTGGCTTTTGATAAAGAGCGATGGTGTTGGCGACTAGCAAGTAGTGAGCTTTCCAAAAGCGATCGCTCATATAAATTCTGCATTCTTGATCCCACGTCACTGAGTTGCTGCACATAATTCAGCAAGTTATCCAGCGACTGTCGCATCCTTTCCTGATCCTGCTCTAGGCTGTTACGATTAACTACCAACTCTCCAACTAAATTGCTTAAGCTATCCAAATGCTTAACAGGAACCCGCATCGTCTGTTCAAACACTTTTTGACGGGGACGCGCCTGCCCTTGGCTTTGAGTGGGTGGGCCACCCATTGATTTATCGGTTTGCTCTAGTAGTTTTTCTAAGTCACCAAATTCATCATCAACTGGCTTGGCTGCTGGGGGTGTTGCGCGTTTAGTAGTAGCTGCTAATTGTTGTGGAGGTGGAGAGGCTGTAAAGCTTTCGTCTAGCAAAGCTTCGAGATCACCAAAATCATTCGCGTCACTTTCTACTGTTTTTTTAGCTACAGCAGAATTTGCTGGTTTATCTAACAACGCCTCCAAGTCATCAAAATCATCATTTAGCTGCAATTGCGATGGTTCTGCTGGTTCATCTAACAACGCCTCCAAATCGTCAAAATCATCACTTAGCTGCAATTGCGATGGTTCTGCTGGTTCATCTAGCAACGCCTCCAAATCATCAAAATCCAAATTATTTAATTCAGGGAGCGAGTCAGCATCTGTTGAAATAACAGTCCAATCTTGATCAAAATCTAGAGCATTATTTGTTTGACTATCTTCAACTTGAAATAGTGCTTCCAATTTAGTTGCATCCTCTGGCAGAACTAATTCCATCTCCACCAGCATTTCATCAACTTCATTGGTAATTGGTGTTACTGAATCTAAATTTTTACTTATATCGGAGTTGTCAAAATCTTCTAAATGAATGTCTTGATCAAACAATGCCTCTTCTATTTTCGCTGTTGCCTGTGTTGGTACTAACCAGGTATCTAAATCTGATTGTTCTTCAAAAATTGGCGAATTTACAATATTTTCATCAGTATCCAAGCTCTCTGTTTCAAATAGCAGATTGCGATCAAACTGCACTTCATCATTGTGGTTTGCTTGTGTAGATACTTGATCTATATTCAATTCCGAACCATCATCTAGTTCAGAATTATAATTAATATTTTTAAGATCGTTGTTTTGGTAATTATCTACAAATAAATCATCTAGAGCTTCACTATCCAAAATCTTTTGCGAATTTGTTGCAGATTGGTTTTTTGATTTTGTAATTATATTCTGGTGTTCTAACTCTGAACTCAAGTTTGACAAACCAAAAAATTCATCCTCAAAACTTTCTCTGAATAATAAATCAAGCTCAGGCTCTTTTGTTAAGTGATTAGTTAAACTGTTTTCTGAATGCAAATCAAAATTTTCAATTTCTAAATCAGCATTATTTAAGTCTTCACTTTCTACAAGCGGCTCTGTTAATAAAAAGTCATTAATATCAGCGTCTAAATCCCAATCTTCTGCATTTTTATTGATAGTTGAAGTTTCAGTAATTAAATTGCTACCTATTGCAGGTGAATCTATCTCTAATTCTAAAAACTCTAACTCATCATCGGTAGGATTATTTAAATCCAATGAATTTTCATTATGAAGATTATCCACCGATAGGAAAGATTCCAACTCTGCATCTTCGTTCCTAATTGAAAAATCTTGTTCTTCAGAATCTTCATCTAACAAAAGCTCTTCTAAAGTCCAATCTCCAGGCTCATCTATAGCTTCTATAAAGTTAGCTTGATCCTCTAATAAATTCAGATCATCAAATTCATCTGAATCTGTATTACTAACTGTTGACTCCTCTTCAAAGAGGATATCCTGCCAATCATCAGCTAGTTCTGAGGGTCTATCGCCTGTTTGGTCTGAAAATAGAGGTTCGACTCTAGTTTCTCTCATTTCCATTTGATCAGACTCAGATTTGGCAGATGAAAACAAAGCATTATTGCCATCAAGGTCTGTCAACCAGTCATTCAAACCTTCTTCAACTACCGTTGCTGTATCCGAGGTGTCTGTGGTGCTTATTGCTACCGATAAGGCTTCATTTACATTGTCGGCTGTAAGGATTTCTAAAAGCTGCTCGTCGGGTTGCTGTTGATTGTTTACCGAAGAATCTAAGCCAGGTGCAAGTTGTGGCTCAACTTCTGCTTGCGACCAAAAGCTGTCACCAAATAAACTGGTTAAATCTTCTTGGGTTGATGCTGCTGGCAGTTCGGGTGTATCTGCATCAAATAGCAAATCGGCAAAATCATCTTCTAAATTTTCTGTTGCTAAGTCTTGAGGCTGATTATCTTGCTGAGAAACTGGTTGATGTTGTGTTTGGGTAGAAGTTGGTTCGCTGTCGATGTCTTCCCCGAACAAACTCATAAAGTCATCGCTAAGAGATTCTGCTTCTATAGCAGATTGGCTTTGTTGTGATTGCTGGGTAAAAGTTGGTTCGCTGTCGATGTCTTCCCCGAACAAACTCATAAAATCATCACTGGGAGATTCTGCTTGTATAGCAGATTGGTGAGTTTGTTGTGATTGCTGGGTAAAAGTTGGTTCGCTGCCGATGTCTTCCCCGAACAAACTCATAAAATCATCACTGGGAGATTCTGCTTGTATAGCAGATTGGTGGGTTTGTTGTGATTGCTGGGTAAAAGTTGGTTCGCTGTCGATGTCTTCCCCGAACAAACTCATAAAATCATCACTGGAAGATTCTGCTTCTGTAGCAGCTACTTGTCCATTTTCCTCAAGCATGAAGTCAGAAAAGTCAGTTGAAAAATCTTCTGGCGATAACAAAGCATCAGTTGACTGTCCACTGTCGGCATTAGTGAAGATGTCTTCTTCTTGCCAAGATTCATCTATTTCAATTTGTTCGCCATCAAATAGTTCAGCTAAACTATCGAGTTCTGACAGTTCAAATTCTGGTTCGTTAGCGTTAGCACCTAGTCTGGAACGTAATAGAGATTTTTCAGGTGGTGTTGGACGAGCAGGTGTTTGAGCTATTTCTTCACCTGTGACTAAAAATTGATTGTTGCTTTCTAATGTTGCTGCTGTTGGATTATTCCCACCTGCACTTACTATTGATTCATAAGTGCCTGACTGTGCAGTAGCAGAGATTTTAGGCAACAGTGCTTTGAGGTCTTGGCTGGGTAATATTTCTACTTCACGCGTTGCCAGTACAAGATCTTGAGCTTGTTTAATTTCCTTAATTATGACACTTGCCAAGGTGCGAGTGGAGTTTTCCTGATTAGCGATCGCATTCCTTGATGTTTCTAGTAACTCAGACCATCTGGGTAAACCAAATTGCTCCCCTAAGCCGCCTAACTGGCGACATAGCGCCTGAAGCTGTTGCCGATGTTCATCGCTATCTGGTTGCTTAAACAACTGCAACATTTCTCGCAAATGCACCAGTATTTCTGTCTGAAATGTCTCCTGTAAAGTTTTTCTATCTTGAGTATCTGCGCCTGTGGTTACAACTCTATCTTGGGACTCACCAACATCTTGATTGATTTGACCACTGTTTGCTTCCAGCAAATGTTGCAGGTGATTAGTAAGTTGTCCAAACACAGGATCAACCCCTGACATGATGCCACTGGCAATTTCATCAGTTAAACCAAAAGGGCCTTGGAGTTGCTCTACGAGTTCTTGGAGAGTATCAAACACCCGTAAAAATAAAGACTCTAGCTTTTGGTCAACAGATACGGGAAAATCCCTAAGTAATTTAAAGCAGTCTTCCAACCTGTGAGCCGTTTTCTGAATGCTGCTAATTCCCAGCATTGCCGCTCCTCCTTTAATGGAATGAGCGGCGCGAAAAACTTCATTGACAATTTCAGCATCGTGAATTGTCTCTTGCAGATTCAGCAAACCCTTCTCAATAGTATTGAGGTGGTCTTTAGCTTCCTCAATGAAGTAACCCATGATTCGCTGTTGTTGTTCCGGCTGCATACCAGTGTCCCAAAATAAGTTGTGTCAGTGCTTCAGAAGAGCAAAGTTCAGGTTAAATTTTTGAAGATGAAGTGAATCTCTATTCACTGCATTGTAATCTTTTGGTCGTTTCACCTGTAGGCGATCGATCTTGATTGCTTTTAATCTCCCTAATCCCAATTTTACCTTTAATTAATTTCACAACGAAGAAGTGATGGGCTGTTGGCAACATCTCACCCCAGCCATTGAGGGATGTTAAATGGTGCTATTTGCCATCGGTAGCTTCTACCTTGAATCGTTCCACAGAGTTAAGCAAATCTTGGGCAACACCATGTAAATTTCCCAAAGCGCCTGAAACTCGTTGAGCTTCTTGAGAAGTTTCTTGAGCGGTCAACTCAACTGATTGCATTACGTGAGCTACTGATTGTGATGTTTCAGTTTGCTCTACGGTATCTGCTGTAATCGAGCGCACCAAAGCATCAATCCGATTTGATACCTGAATAATATCATCGAGCGATCGCTTGGCTTGTTCGGCTAATCTTGTCCCTTGAATTACTTGCTGAGTACCTTCTTCCATTGCGGTCATTACTGAGCCAGTTTCGCTTTGAATTTGCAACACAATCTGTTCAATTTCTTTCAAAGCTTTTGCAGATCTATCTGCCAACTGTCGCACTTCATCTGCAACAATCGCAAACCCACGACCTGCTTCACCTGCACGAGCCGCTTCAATACTAGCGTTCAAAGCTAATAAGTTAGTTCTAGAAGCAATTTGCGAAATCAATGCCACAATCTTAGAAATTTCTTGGGACGATTCTGCTAATCTCTTCACCTTACGGGTAGTTTCTGCCACCGTCTCCCTAATTTCTAAAATCCCAGCCACCGTACGTTCTACTGCCTCACCACCTTTCAGTGCGGTTGCAGAAGCTGTACGTGCCACTTCCTCGGCTTCTTTGGCACTGTCAGCCACCCGCTTAATCGAATCAGTCATCACTTGCACTGAGTTAAGCGTAACAGCTAATTCTTCCGCCTGACGCAAAGCATCTGAAGACAAGTTACGAGCAAACACCTCACTATCTTTAGAACCCTTATTCACTTGTTTAGCTGCAACCTTCACCTGTTGGACAATTTGCCGCAAGTTTTGAATTGTCAAGTTAAACGAGTCTGCTACTGCGCCCAAAACGTCCGCCGTCACTTCTGCTTGAACAGTTAAATCGCCGCGTGCTGCTCCTTCTACATCATCTAGTAGTCGAATTACTTGCCGTTGCAAATCTTCCTTTGCCTGCTCTAGTTCGATCGCTTTGCGCTGCAACTCGCTGATGGTTGTCATCATCACCTGAGCCATCTGGTTAAATCCAGTTGATAACCGACCAAAATCGTCTTCTGAATAAACTGTTGCTCTGGCGTTGAGATTTCCTTGACAAACTTCCTCAAACTGTGTTTGTAAATTTGATGTCGAACGGCTCAACTGTTTGGTAGCAACTCGCCCTAAAAATAAAGTTGTACCAAAACTGGCAAACCCAGCAGCTAAAGTCATCAACACGCTAGTATTGCGAAGTTGAGGAATTAATGTAGCTTGACTAGCTTTCGGTGCTGTGGTACCTGCCATAAAGCTGACAGTTGCTACCGCCACTGCTGAGACAATTCCCGCCGCCGCCGCCGTAATCAAACTTTTTTTATTCAGGGGGGCATTTTCAAATGGAGCCAACCAATTTTGGTCAACCGTAACATTTGGTTCTATATGACCTGCGGATGATTGGGTAAAGCTAGGTAGATTTTCCGCTTTTCCCGATCCTATGCCAGAGGTGCTAGTAATACTAAATATTTCATCTTCGTCACCACTAAGCTTACTCGGTATAGTTGCTCCTCCAGATTTATTTGAGGCTACACCGCTAGTATTGGATCTTCCAAATCCAGTAGATAAATCTAATCCCTCTTGATCTGATGGATCAAAATCAGAAATGCCACCAAAATCGTCAAAATCATCAAATGCGTCCAAAAAGCCTGCTTGAGTTTGATGAGCCGGAACTTGTGTACTATCACCAAAACCGCTCACAGGATCATCTACATCATTGGCAAAAGCTTCGTCAAAAGCATCAAAATCAAACTCTTCTGGAGGTGTAAAGCCATTCTTTGTCGATGGGAAATGTTGAGTTGGTTGCCCTGATCCATATTCACCAACCACGAATAAATCTGTATCTTCAGACCCATCTTGGTGCTCGCCGAGAACGTTTGGTGGAGGTGCAGAAAATGTATTTTCCAGATCTCCTGAGCTCATTAACAGCGTTTCATCCTCATAGACGGGGCGTTCTGAGGGAAAGTTATTTGATGGCGGCGCATTACTGTAGTTGCCATTGGAATTACTATAATCTGTCGCGCTGGGATCTATGTGAGATTCAAAGTCGTAGGAGTTCCCTGGGTCATCTTGATTAAAAACATCTGTTGGGGCAGGTATAGTGTCAAATGTATTAGTTGGAGGTATTGAAAAACCCTTACCATTAGGGACATCTGACGGAGTAAGGAATAACGTTTCACCCCCATCTTCGTCTATATCTGCGAAAGCATCCATTGGGAAAAAGTCGTTTGATTCCGCCATGGGATTGAAGCTTAAGTCTGTTCCCATACTCGGAATTGCAGAATCATCCGTTGGCGATTGACCAAAAGCAAATGGATCTAAAAAATCATCTGGAACATCAGCACTTTCGGTAGCCTCATCAAGTCTGTTATTAAAGGGATTGCTAAATTGATCGTGTGAACCGTATTGGTCAAAGTTCGGCACAGAATCATCATCAAAATTGATTTCGCCTAAATCAAATTCACCCAAGTACCCCGTTTCGAGTTCTTCGCTATAGGGAGTAAATGATGATTCACCCAAATTTGTGTCTTCGTCAGGGTAATCTTGATTGCCTGGAGTTTCTGCTGTCGCACTGCTCTGTTCGGCGTAGTCGGCTGAGGTGCTGCAAGCTCGCGCATATTCTAAACCATTGTTGGCATACTCAATAAACTCCGGCTCCGAGGTCAGCGTCTTGACCAAATCGTATTGTTGCTCGGCGACATCATACTGCTGTAGCCCATAGCAGTAAATATGACCTCTGAGTAGATGACTACTAGGGTCATTAGGTAACTTTTGGACTAATTGGTCTACGATTTCGGCTGCCTGATTATAGTTGCCTTGCAAGTAGGCTTTTTCTGCCTGTTGATATTCCTGTGCATAATCTGTACTCTGTGTCATTTGCTTGCCCCCAATAATTAAGCTTTAAAAGTTAAAAATTATAAATCTTTTGGCATTGGCAACTTTTATCATGCTGCCCACCGTGCTGAACGTAGAATCGCTAACTGGTCTAGCAATCTCAGATATTGTTTTTGTTCTTCGCCTTTAACCCACTCGCCTCGCAAGAAAGGTGCCATACTGTCTGGAACATTGGTGGTCATTTGGATTTGTTCAATATCGAGCCAGTCCATTCCAACAATCCGATCAACAGCTAACCCGATCATAGTGTCTTGATCTTCGACAACAATCACAGGAATTTCTGGTCTATCTGTATTCAAAGCAGTTATATCACCTAGAAATTGTCCCAAGTCAGCAACCCAAATTACTTGTCCTCGCCAGTTTAAAGTTCCCAAAAGTAATGGCGAAGCATTAGGAATAGCACTAATTCTATCTGGTGGAGTTGAGATTACTTCTCGGATGCCAATTGCAGGTAGAGCAAATTCGTTTACAGACGGCACATAAAACCGCAAATGTAGTTCACCTTCAGGACTTTGCAATTCCTGCATTTCTGGTGAGTTATCTTGACCACTGCCAGTTAAAAAGTCTAGATTACCAACCATATATTCCTAGCCTCGTAGTAGCTGTTTAACAGTGCCAATTAGTTCCGTCGGTTGAAATGGCTTGGCAATATAGGCATCTGCGCCCTGCTTCATTCCCCAATAGCGATCAAATTCTTCGCCTTTGGAAGAACACATCACTACAGGAACATTTTGGGTTTTGGGATCGGCTTTGAGCCGCCGACAAACCTCGTAGCCATTCATCCTGGGCATGACAATATCCAAGACCACTACGTCTGGGCGAGATTTAAGGATTTGTTCTAAGGCTTCAACACCATCAGTTGCCTCAGTAACTATTAACCCGCTACCTTTTAGTAAGTCTTTGATCATCGCCCGCTGTGCGTGACTGTCTTCTACAACCAGAACTGTACTCATATTTTCCTATATCAATTCCCTGTGCTGTTGGTGAATCATGCCAAGTTATCGTGTTTTTGCTTTAAATATGTTAATTAGTTAAGTATCCTTGATCATAGTTAACAGCAAGCCCAGGTGACGGATAAGAGGACTTTGCTTACCCCGCCATAACATCTGGATCTTTAATTGTCTGCTCTAAATCGGGAAATAGGTTCGTGGGTTTCAACAAAGATCTTTTTTTTGATCCTAGATATTTCTCTAAAAGCATTAATAATTCACTTTCGCCAAAAGGTTTAGTTAGGTAGTCGGTTGCTCCTACCATCATGGCTCTCACACGGTCAATGAAGCCATCCATGCCTGTTAGCATGACGAGGGGGGTGTGCCTAAAAGCACTTGACTGGCGCAGCATCGCACAAATTTCATATCCATCCAAGTCAGGCATGGCGATGTCACAAAGGATTAGTTTTGGTTGTAGTTCAAAGGCTAGAGTTAATGCTTTAATCGGATTTCTAATCACTGTGACTTGATAACCATGCTGCTGTAGGATATATTCCACTGCTTTACCAATGGCGACATCATCTTCAATACAAACAATTTGAGTAACTGTATCCTTTTGCCTAGCTTGCGATGGATTATTTTGATTGGGTTTTTTTTGATCTTGTCCCATCACCAGTTGCACCCATCCCTTTTGTACATAAGGATAGATTGCACCTGCTACTGTTAAAATATCTCGATTTAAATATCGGCTGAGTTGGCGTAGAGATGTTTTGCCGTCGGCACAAGTGTTCAGGGTTGCAAAAGCTTTTTTAGGAAGGGAGACGCTTAATTGCTCCTGATTAGTAATTACGGGACATTGATTGGGAGATTGAATATAAGGATGAAATTGCTTCCACTCCTGTACTTGTTTCATGATTTTTGTAAGTAAAGGAGTGATTTCTAAGGTAGTTAGTTGGGGTGCTAATGCCGAACCCATTTCAAATATAAAAAATCCTTGGTGCAGGCTAAGTAAATCAAATAGTGTTTCATTTACCATACTTTGAAGGATGCTGCGTCCTTGGGCTGGTGTTAGGATATGTTTTTCCATTAACGCCCATAAATAACCATATTCAGGTGCATTAGTAGAGGCAATTGATGGTACTTGCAACTCATCTAGTGCTGATTCAAGACCGTAGCGACGAAGGTAGTCGCGCAACCGCCACAAACTTCCGTCGCTATCAGCAGCATAGGCAATTTGACCGTTGATCAAAAAGACCAGCCAAAACGGCCCTGCGTGGGATGGAAAGCGATCGCTCTCTAAGTTATGTGTCCCTGGTTGAAAAATATTTGTGTCGCCTCTGGAACTACTTGCAGGGTAGGCGCAGGCTTCTAGAAGCAACTCTCCAGTTCGCTGACCTAACTCGATCAGTTGCAGGATGCTGCGAATATCTATTTCATTTAAGGTTCCCTGCATATCACCAAAGCCCATCCTTATAATTTGGTTTGTATATATTATGATTACTATTATCTCTGGTAATTTGATTATGGTTTTTTCAGGTTTTCGATGTATTTACTCCTGCTATAACTATAGTTGACTACCTAGAGATGTAGTTTGGTTGAGAAGTTGGCGATTCAACTGGAATCAGTTTTTTATTATGTCTAGGTAGAATGTGTTTTTCTACTTAGGAATAGTCTCCAGGCTAACGAGTGCTGAAAACCTCTAGTTGACAAGCTCAAAAGATATGGCAAGATTGGTGCTATAATTCAACGTTACCGCATTATTTACTAGGTTGAGATTGAGAAAGTAATTGAATTGTTTGATTAAGGGCAATCAAGTTTCGGCGGGACGGGGCTTTTGGCGTTACTTCGTGCGATCGCGTGTATTGGTAGAAAGAAATACCAAAGCCACTTGCGCCCTATATAGCTTTACCTTCAAAGATATCAAATTTAAAATTTCCCTCTAGGGTGTCAACAGCGACTCTCTTAGGGGATGGGGTAAATTGATTATTATGAAAACTAACAGGTAGAAAGTTTACTTTCTTTAAAGATCCAGATAATTTACCTTAAGAAATTTACGAAGATTAGAATTTTGGGAAAATTCGCAATAAATAGCTATTTTGGTAAAAGTGCGATCGCTAAAATATTAAAGTCTGTAGTAGCACGAAGTGGATATATACAACAGATTTTAAGTTAGGGAAGTACAAAATTACCCCACCATCGCTGCGCTTGCCCCCTCATCTTAGCAACGGAAGAGTGGAGTTTTCTATATTTAGATGCAAAGCGTTGTCAATCAAAAAATCGTCTTAAAATTTTAGATATTGCAAAGAATTAATAACTTTGACTGCCTCGGTAGGACTAATATCTTTATTACATTTTGGTTTTGCTTTGTCGCTACTATACCAATTAGCGCCATTAAAACGGTAAAAAGCTTGAAAATTTTTAGGTTCCATCCAGCCCGTAGTCATTTCGGATAAAGGTGATTGTTTGCGAAGATCAATATCGCTATACTTCCCATAATTAAGCCTGCCTTTGCCAAACAGTGGGGAATTGTAAGGTAAGGTATGTTGTAAGTCAGGCTCATCACCAATTCCACCAGTAATAGCTTCTATCGAAAAGCAGGAATTATCTTTACGCCTGTAAGTAACTGTGTAGCCTTTGTAATATTGGTCACTGTTATTACTAAGCCTCTCAATTTTAAAGCCTGATGGTATATAAGTAGGTACAGCTATTTTCATACCTACAGATTTCAGTATTTGAATTTGCTTAGGGCTAAACCTAGCAGTAGACTGTTGGATTTTATTACGAGAATCGCTAGGAGTATTTACTTGGTCGCTATGGTTTAATTTTGCAGATGCGGTCGCCATGTTGGGAACAGAGGCAAAAGCTAAACTGACTATAGTTAATAACGTGGTTGTCAGCCGTGTTTTTTTCATATTTTTAAATTCATATTTGTTTGTGTAGATTTTGGAAAATATGGATTTTAAACCATAAACATCTTATAAATTATTCCTACTTTCATTATGTAAATTTTTAAGGTTTATTAGGTAGTATTGTTTACATTAATTAACTTTAAACATGATCTATTATAAGCTGATTTTTAACAAGGGATTTGTAGCAAGCTATGAAATAATCTATATAGCAATTCTCAGTCAAGTAAGGTACAAATTTAAAAAAATACTGTAGTGCGTTAGCGAGCAAGATGCTTGCACTCCTATACTTTATAAATATGAAAACTGCTATATCAATTAGATGCGATTAAATTTGCTATCGCCTTGGCTAACTCGCTTGGCTCAATTGGTTTAGAAAGATGGTTGTGAAAGCCTGCTGCTAATGCTTGTTGTTGGTCTGTTTCACTAGCATAAGCTGTAAGTGCGATCGCACTAATTCCTCCTCCTTTTTCTAATGGTAATGCTCGAACTTGGCGCATGAGCATATAACCGTCCATTTCTGGCATCCCAATATCGCTGACTAATACATTTGGTTGGAATTCTGCTAAGGCTTGCAATGCTGCTGTTGCTGATGCTACTTTAGTTACAATCGCTCCCTGTTGTTCCAAGACAAAAGCGCAAAAGTCTAGGGAATCAGCTTCATCATCGACAACTAATATTTTAACCCCTGACAAATTCGGAGAATCACTAGTTAATTCTATTTTTAGATCAATCGCAGGTTGTACAGGCATTAAGGGAAGTTTTACTGTAAAAGTTGCTCCCTTTCCTTCTCCTTTGCTTTCTGCTTGTACACTACCGCCATGTAATTCTACTAAGTGACGGACAATTGCTAAACCTAAACCTAAACCGCCAAAAGTTCTAGTAGTAGTAGCATCTGCTTGGCGAAAATAATCAAAGACATAAGGTAAAAAGTCTAGACTAATACCTTTACCTGTGTCAGTTACTTTAATTTCAGCGTAATTGTTAATGGCTATTTGTGAATTGCTATTAGTAATGGACACTAAATTATCAATCGTTTCTAGTATAATTTCTATCTGTCCCCCTGTGGGTGTAAATTTAATAGCATTGGATAATAAATTCCAAATGACTTGTTGTAAACGTTCTGAATTACCTAGAACTTGCCCGATACTAGGTTGAATTAATGTTTTTATTTCAATAGATTTGGCTTGTGCTGACAAAGCAACTGTTTCGATAGCTGCTTGAATTGTTGAAGCTAGGTTGACAGGAGCAAAACTGAGATTTAAGTTACCTCGAATAATACGAGATATATCTAATAAATCTTCGATTAACTGAGATTGTAATTGGGCATTGCGTTCAATTGTTTCTAGGGCGCGGATGGTGGTTTTTTCATCTAGATTGCGCGATCGCAGTAGCTTAGACCATCCTAAAATAGGGTTAAGTGGGGTTCTTAGTTCGTGGGAAAGTACAGCTAAAAATTCATCCTTGACGCGGTTAGCAACTTCAGCTTCATCTCTGGCATTTTGTTCTGCTTCATACAATTGAGCGCGGGCGATCGCTTGAGCGCATTGTTGTGCTAGTGTCAGCATAAATGCTTTGTCTTCTTCACCAAAAGCTTGCTCTTGTGCAAAACTAATACCAAACTGCCCAAGTTTGCGCCCTTCTACTATCAGTGGGATGTAAGCAAAAGCTTGGTTTCCTGTTTGTGCTTGGGTATCTGCTAAGTGGGGATACCTAGCTAGTAATTCGGCTAAATTTCTGAGAAAAATTGGCTCACCAGTGCGTACTGTTTCTGCAAGTGGTGCTTGTAATGTAATCGGAAAAGTAGCCCAAGCATCTCTCACAGATTGAGGATAACCAATTGCACTTACAACTTTAAGATTAGTATCATTATCGCTTAGTAGTGTTACAGAGCCAGAATTAGCTCCTAAAGCAGAAATTCCTTGATTGACAACTACATCAGCAACTTTTTGAGGAGTTAGTGCTTCTGAAAGTGCTGCTGTAACAGCTTGTAAACGTGCAGTACGACTAGCAGATTCCTCAGCATTTTGACGTGCTTGTTGTGCTTCTCGATAAAGTCTGGCATTTTCAATAGCTAGTGCTGCGCGGTCTGCTAAATCTTGTAACAATTCTTGATCGTATTGATTATAAGGTTGCCCAGAGCGATCGCGTGAAACTCCTAAAGTGCCGATAATTTTTCCGTGTACTTGCAAAGGCACAATTAACATACTAGAAATGCCAAAACGATCAAGGTACTTCCAATACTCTTGTTTCACAGCAGCATAAAGTTGTTCTTCATGCACAACTGGTATTAATATTGGTTTACCTGTTTCAATTACACGCCCTCTCAAACTTTGATTAGTATAATCTTCATTAGCTACAACTTCAGCAAGTAAGCCTTCTGCTTCTGGTTTGATGTGGTGTACAGAGAGCAGATTCAGCCGTAACTCATCATCGGATAGCAAACTGAGCAGACAAGCATCAGCAAATAACTCAGCAATTCGCCGAGTAATACTATCCATAACTGCTTGCATATTTAAACTAGCTTCAGCAAAAGCACGGGAAGATTCTGCTAAAAATCTTTGCATTTGTTCTTGGCGCTTTTGATCATCAATATCAGTACCCGTAGCCAACCAAGCTAATATATTGCCATCTTGATTACGGATAGGAACTCCCCGCCCTAGATGCCAACGATAAACACCATCTACTCTTCTTAATCGAAATTCAAGGGAAACAGCATTTTGAGTTTGAGTAGCATTTGTCCACTTGGAAATAAATGTAGCTAAATCATCAGGATGAATGATCTGTTTCCATCCTAAATTCTGCGCTTGCTCTAAAGTTAATCCTGTGTAATTAATCCAACTTTGATTACAATAATCAAGTTTTCCTAACTCTGGCGATATACAAACAAGTTGGGGAAGTGATTCTACTAATGAACGATAACGCTCCTCGCTATAGCGCAAAGCTTCTTCTGTTTGTTTGCGCTGACTAATATTTACTGCTGCACAACTAATTCCTTCAATTGCTTCACCGTCAATCTGTAGCGGTTCAATCATTAAGTCATAGTAATTAATTTTTCCATCTACTGTTAGGCAAACTTCTTCATGTGCTGAAATACCAGTTTCAATTACTTTACGCTTAATTTTGATTAATTGTTCTGCTTGTGAGGCGGGGAATAAATCATACTCAGATTTTCCTAATATTGCTTCAGCACGTTCTGGGTGATGATGATTATAAATCCATTGATATCGCAGTTCTAGATCTTGATGAAAAATTATAATATCTGTACTTTTTAAAGCTAATTTAAAACGTTGTTCGCTATCTTGAAGTTTATGTAAATTAATTTCAGAGCGTCGTTTGGCATTTTTTAATAAGTTGCAAAGTCCACTAATAATTACTCCGTCTAAAAAAAATAAAGTGATACGGACACTATTAGGTAGATCAAAATTTAGTGTGTAGATTGGCTCAAGGAAGAAGTAATTACTGAATACAATAGACAAACAGGTAGCAAATAATCCTGGCTTTAACCCTCCATACCAAGCACTAGCCATTACAGCACTAAAAAATAGCAAAAATGGTGTTTTGCTCATGTTGACCCAAGGATCTAGCATCACCATGATTACAAGTGCGATCGCTACTGCTAGTCCAGCAAAGCTGTAACGCTTGATTGATAAGGAAAAAGCGACAGTCATAAAATTTAAGGAGTCAGGAGTCAGCCGTCAGAAGCCGGAATATTTAATATATATAACGCAATAAAAGCAGCTACTTACAAAGAAGCCAATTCTGAGTACTGTTGGCGTAGCCTGCGCCTAGCGCATATTCTATCTCTTGAATTTTTACCAAAAATTATGAAATATCCTTTCTACGATATAACTCTTGGTCATCCCATGATGCCGGATCTTCTATAGGTTCTAAATGAGTAGTAACATTAGTATCAGGCAAGGCACTACTAATTGTTAACTCAATTTCTTCGCACAATTCATGACCACGCTTTACTGTCCAATTTCCAGGTACAAGTACGTGGAAAGACACAAATTGCACTGAACCAGCTACACGAGTTCGCAAGGCGTGAAACATAATCCCTTGCTGTTGATAAGGTGCGAATACATCAACAATAATTTTCTGTGATTCTGCGGGAAGGGCGCTATCCAATAACCCAGAAGCAGTTTCGCGTAGTAACTTCACCCCTACCCAAACAATATTAACAGCAACAACTAAGGCAATTATCGGGTCAAGTATCAGCAAACCTGTAAGTTTTACCAACAATAGCCCTAGTAAAACACCAAATGAAGTCCAGACATCTGTGAAGAGGTGATGTGCATCTGCGCGTAAAGTTATTGACCGTAAGCGACGACCAGCTTTTAACAGGATAGTAGCAACTCCACCATTAACTGCTGTTGCGACTAAAGAAAGTGCTAAACCTAGCCCTAACTGTTCTATCGGTTGGGGATGAATGAGACGATTAGTTGCTGATACAGCAATACTACCTGCGGCAATTAATATCAATGCACCTTCCACGCCACTAGATAAGTATTCAGCTTTAGAATGTCCAAATGTATGTTCTGCATCAGGCGGTTGTGCTGCAAAAGTTAGCGCCCAGAATGCAACTAATGCAGCCGTCAAGTTTACTAAGGATTCAGCCGCGTCAGAAAATAAGCCTACAGAATCCGTTAAGTAATAAGCTGTAAATTTAAGTGCGATCGTAATTACTGCTGCACCAATTGACAAAATTACATAAGAACGTGCGCTTTCTGCATTCAATTCGTTCTACCCAACCTACTAACTGTGTACCCTACAATTAAGCTATAGGATATATCCGCGTTTATCTGCGTGCATCTGCGGTTAATTAATTAAAATTATCTCATACAAATTTTTTTAAATGCGATCGCGTAGCGACTCCGCAGGAGTATCGCGCAAGCGCACTCGTTGTCAGTTCGCATTATTCACCAGTTTTCGCCTTCAGCGTTTTGCTGTAGTGCTGTACCTATAAAATCAATTTTATCTTCACAATTAACACAGTGCGGTAATAGCTTCTGATCTAATAGCACTGCTGGCTAACTTTATATTAGGTTGATCCAATGGGCAAATACAGTCACCCCGATCTAACCATTGACTACCTACTTGATGTAAAGCTGCCATTACTGGTTGCAGTTGGCGACCTTTATCAGTAATAGAATATTCCACACGAGGGGGAATTTCTGCAAATACGTGCCGTTCCACTAAACCAAATTCCTCTAGTTCCCGCAAGCGAATCATCAGGGTTTTGGTGCTAATACCTGGTAAGGCTGCTAAAAATTCGTGAGTTCTGCGATCGCTAATAAACAATTCCCGCAACACTAAGATAGACCACTTGTTGCCAATTAAGTCCAATGTGAACTGAATCGGACACTGCATCTTCATACAAGAGGGAGTATCAAGCATAAAATCACTGCAAAATATATGTGTTCCTACTTTTTAGGGTTCACCCACTAGATAGATTTCTCCCTTTCTACCTGTCCTCTTTCACAATTCTTTACATTAAATTTTTTAGGTTCAAGTCGTTGATTTACCTAAATCTTTTACTTAAGGTTACTAAGCTGCATTGCAAGTAACTATCTTGTCACTGAAACCTATAACGCTAGGATGCTAATAGAAGAGAACAAACAAATTAATCAATAAGTTCTCAAATCTATTACTAATTACTAAGGTTTTCCCATGATTAAATTACTCGTTAGCGTACTGGTTTTTGTAATAAATACAGTATACCGCAATCGTCCAATCCCTAGATTTTATGTATTAGAAACAGTAGCAAGAGTTCCTTATTTTGCATATCTTTCTGTACTGCATTTGTACGAAACAATCGGTGTATGGCGGAAAGCCGACTGGCTAAAAGTTCACTTTGCGGAATCTTGGAATGAATTACACCACCTGCTAATTATGGAAGAATTAGGTGGTAATACTCACTGGATTGATAGATTTTTAGCACAGCACGTCGCCTTACTTTATTACTGGATTATCGTTGCTATTTACCTAATTAATCCCCATTCTGCTTATTACTTCATGGAATTAGTAGAAGGACACGCTTATAATACCTACGCTAAATTCCTCAAAGAGCGTGAAACTGAACTAAAAGCTATACCTGCACCACAAGTTGCCATTAATTATTACCGCAACGGCGACTTATATATGTTTGATGAATTTCAAACAACTTCTAGCTTAGAGCATAGACGACCTACGATTGAAAATCTCTACGATGTGTTCGTGGCAATTCGAGATGACGAAATGGAACACGTTAAAACGATGGTTGCTTGTCAAGATGTAGATGCCCCAAAACAATTTAAGAGTCCTCATAGTGCATCTGTGGAAATACTTGTACCAGCAGCAACAGTTGAATAAGCTACAGCAATTATTTGCTAAGTGATGAGTAAAAAATTCCCAGTTAACCATTAGGCAAATTAATCAGGGGATTTCCAAAAATTAAGTAAAAAACCAAATTAAACATAGAGAAATGTTAGGTTTACTGTATCAACCCAACATTTTTCTACGTTTGATGGGTTATGCACTCGCTTGCGGCTACGCCAAAACTGTCATTGACGGTAAAGTTGAGCTAATACCGATGGAATTATATGCTGATGGAAGCGTAAAAAAAGTAGTTTAACGGTGCTAGCAAACCAAGTCAGTTTAGACGCAGATTAAAAAAGAGATTTTAATAGTAAATAAAAACTTGGCGCTATTATATAAATACTGTTTAATTTCAAGCTATAGTTATTTAAAAACAACTATATAAACGTAGTATTTTACGTTTATATAGTTGTTTTCATTAGAATTTTAAAACAAATTTTTGTAGCAGATTATTCAAAAAAACTAATCGCAAATTCTCTTTTTTAACGGTTGTGAGATTAAGGATTATTAAAAAAAACCTACTAATACCAATTTTCAAAAATACTGTTACATATCCTGGTGTAGAGACGCGATATATCGCGTCTCTACAATATCCATCTGTTGCATCCATTTATCAAATTGGTATAACCCTCTTTTGTTACTCTCAGTAAGAAATATTCTGTAGCTATTAATTTGTAAAGCTTTCCCGTTGTGACACCTAAATTATTGAGAATGGCTAAAATCCAGAAAACGCAATGGGAAATCCTTTTTCTCTGCCCAAGGTAACAAAAGAGGGATAATCGTCCAATTGGGTTGGCAATCAATATATTTCAAGTTATTAAACTAACTTGAAATTAAAGTATTTCGCCAGGTCAGTTAAAAAATAAAATTTGCTATATTTCTTAACTATTGCCTCTACCACTTGATACTAATCATTCTTTTACTTTGGGAAACTTACTTTCATATTAGTAACTGAATTGTAATTCTCCAATTCTGTCTTAAGATAGATACAGGGAATTAAAAAACGCTAATAACTGATTTTTTGTTTTAGAACTTAATTCTATTAAGGGTGAATATCTACTAATTAGGATGGTAAGTATTCAGAATTAAAACTAAAGTTTGACTTGTTCAAAAATACACAGATTTAAATATTTAACAAACTTTTAGTAAATATATTCTGACTTCTGAGTGCTGAATTTTCATAAATTATAGTGCGGCTTCAAAGCCAAAAGGACAAAAAATATGTTTAGCAACTTAAAACTCAAAGGTCGCCTATTAGCTGGATATTCTATACCCGTAGTGATCTGTGTAGGAATAGTTGGCTTAGTTTACTCAACTGCCAGCAAAGTATTTGATACTTTTCAAGAAGTGGAAAGAGTGCAAACTGTTTTAATAGATGTTAATGATATGTCTGCTGACGCTAAATCTATGATTCAAAATTTGCGTGGGCATATTATTGATAGTAGTCAAGGTTTCAACAAAGACTATCAAGAAGATTATCAGAAGACGAAACAAGTAGCTAACCATGTAGAAGGATTAATTAAAATTCCAGAACAAAAAATACTAATACAGAAAATGATTGAAGCTGTTGAGAACTATAATGAATATGGTAATCAAGCTATTAATTTAGTCAATCAAGGTAAACAAGCAGAAGCAGTAAAGCTATTTAAGGCAGGCACAGGTACGCGGTTTGCCCAAGAATTTGATGAATTGCAAACTAAATTTAAGGAGCGGGAAGAAGCTGTTCTTAAGCAAGAAACTCAAGCATCTAAGGCAGCTTTAAGTCAAATGTTAACAGTATTAATATTAGGTTCAATACTATTAATATTATTAGCTACTGCGACGGCTTTATTTATTTCTTCGGGAATCACACATACAATTAATCAAGCAGTAAATGCGATCGCATCCTCTTCCACAGAAATAGCCGCTACTATTGAACAGCAGGAACACACAGCCGCCCATCAAGCAAGTGCTGTTAATCAAACTACTACTACAATGGATGAATTAGGAAGCTCATCCCGTATATCTGCCGAGCAAGCAGAAGTAGCCGCAGCTAGCGCTCAACAGGTGTTAACACTTGCTGAAACAGGTAACGCAGCAGTTAATTATACTTTAGAAGACATGGCGGTGCTAAAAGATAAAGTAGAAGCGATCGCTAACCAAATCCTTGAATTAAGTGAACAAACAAATCAGATTGGTAGTATCTCGACCTTAGTCAAAGATTTAGCAAATCAAACCAATATGTTAGCGTTAAATGCAGCCATAGAAGCTGTACGCGCAGGAGAACATGGTAAAGGTTTTGCAGTCGTAGCTGGAGAAATTCGTAAACTTGCAGAACAAAGTAAACATTCTACTGACAGAATTAATACCTTAGTTAGCACAATTCAAAATGCAATTCAGGTAACAGTAAATGTTACAAACGAGGGTACCAAAAAGGTAGAGCAAGGTGTTAAAACTGCTGAAGGTACTGCCTTAACTTTTGCTCGCGTAGCTGATGCAGTTAAAAGTGTCGTTACCAGTAGCCAACAAATTTCCCTTACTGCTAAACAACAAGCGATCGCCATTCAACAAGTAGTTGATTCTATGAATAGTATTAATCAAGGGGCAATTGAAAATGCTAGTGGTATTAACCAAACAAAAATCGGTACTCAAAAACTAAATGAAGCTGCTTTAAATCTGCAAGCAGTTGTTTAATTTTTACTAAATTTGAGCTTCCTGAATAAGCTGATTGTTTTTTCGTGAAAATCTCATATCCTCTTGCTCCCCTCCTCGTTAACGGGGAGGGGTTGGGGGTGGGGTTATCCTAGAGTATCGAGTAGTTTTTTATACGCGATCGCTCTTTACAAAGCTTTCCTGCGCCCAACTACCGTGCAACCCATAAGGGATATGATGCTTCAAGTGTAATCTGGCAACTGCACCTTGATTTAAATCACGCCCATCTAAAATCACCACATCCGAACGGTGGCGGGATGAATCATAAACCACAGTTAGCACCCAACCATCATCTTCTGCACTAGCACCAGCGCGAGGAACAAATACTGGTTCACTCACAAATCCTTCAGGTGCAGCACTCCAAAGTTGCCTTTCACCAGTCTCAAAATCAGCTTTCAATATTGCCTGTAAAGGAGCATTACCACTCTGATTATGAGCCGCACCCATAAATACATAACGGTAAGGTCTTCCCATGTGTGAGGGATGGATAAAAGGAAACTCACAACAACGATTTTCCAACCGTTGACGCTCTACTGTTTCATTCTCTAAATTAATCGTAAACCGCCACAATTGACCTGGTGATAAAGCATCAAACTTTACATCTCTAAAATCCGAATTTGGTTCGACTTCTGGGAAAGATTGATAGCAAATTGAGTCAATATAAATTTGCCCATCCTGTTCAAAAGCATTGGCATGGTGGAACACAAAACCTGATTTTGTCTCCAACATCTGCACCCCGCTTGTTCCCCCTTTAGGAAGCACAGTATTATTGCGGGGAATCACAATAATCTTAGTTGATTGTTCAGGATGAAATTTAATACACTCAGCAGCACCACGCAACCCTAAAACATAAGGCAAGGGATTGAGGCTAACAGGATTTTGGAAAAATATGCAGTAATTGGGTGTAATGGCAAAATCGTGAATAAAAGCAAACCCAGGAATACTATGGGCGTGTTGTTCCACTACCTTGCCATTAATATCTAATTCATAAATAGTAATAGTGGTAGAAAGCCCAGGCTTAATAGAAAAGTTAACTAGGCGCGGAGTTCCGTCTTTACTACTAGGATCAATCCGAGGATGAGCGGCAAAAGCATCACCCTCATCTAAAACACCGTCAAGATAATCTAATCCTAGTGTTTCTAAGGTGTAAGGATCTAACCTATGAGGTTCTGCTGCTTCCCACAGCGCAAGTAATTTACCACCCCAGTAAATTATTTGAGTATTAGCAATATTTTTCTTTCTGAGATCAAAAGCATTATTCAGAACACCGCCTGGTTTCTGAGTACCAAAAACCCCACGATAGAGAATTTTGCCTGCTGCTTGTTCTTCTACAAAGCCTTGGGTACGCACAAAGCGGTTACGGAAGTGAGCGCGACCTTCTGAGAATGCGATCGCACTAATCATTCCGTCTCCATCAAAGGGATGATGAATACGTTCACCATTAATATCTAGTAAACCAGGGCCATTACGGAACAAAGTCCCATTCAGTTCTGCTGGAATTTGCCCCTCTACATCATCAATCCAATAATCATATTCATCTTTCTGAGATTGGTAGCCTTTTGCCCATCCTTGAGCGTTAAACGATAGCGCATCAGTAGGTACTGCAAAACTTTCTTTGATTGGTATGCTCTGCATTGGTAATCACCTGTATTATTAGTTTTCTAAAGTTTTATAAGTATCGCTCTATCTGTAGGGTGCGTTAGGCTTCGCTAACGCACCCTACCCACTTATGCGATCAGCTAAATGTAGTGTGACCATCTTGGTCACGCTGGGCTTTCTGCCTAAGTCCTGTGATAACTGATAGCGGTTCATTCTTCCAATTCTCTTACCCTGGAAGTTCGGATAAATTCTGGTAAAAAATCCGGTAAGAAAGGCTGATCTGAGGTTTGGGAACCAGTAGCATGATGTTCTATAACTGACGCTGGCGGCAATGACTGAGCAGTTTTTTCAGCAGCAACTGCTGCTTGTGGATCAGATTGAGGTAGCCAGCCTACTAATGGCAAGGGTAAAAGAGTGCTGAGGTTCGTAACGATAACTAATAGCCATAGTCGCTCAAAATTAGTCTCTGTGACACCCATCCAATAGGTGATTAAAGCTCCAAATTCATGAGATAACAGCCCGGCTAAATTATTCACTGACATCAGCAAGGCAAATAAAGTCGCTTCTACTCCAGGTGGACATAAACGCGCAGCTAATACCAACACTGGCATAAATGTAATTTGTCCCATCACTGTTAAAATCAGGCTGTCTCCCAAACTAAACCAGTGATCATCTATACCTAAAGAACGGTTGGCATGGGTAACTAACAATAGAGTTGTCATTCCCAAAGTTGCAGACAGAATAGTTGTCCAGGCAAATATTGTCCTAAAAGGAATTGTTTTTAGAAACCGTTGAAAAGCCCAAACTCCCACCAATGCGGCAATACTTGTGAAAAAACGCACCCGTCCCAAAAATTCTGGCTGAAATCCTAGCTCATTAGTAGTGAAATAAAAGAAGGCTGAATCAGCACTTGGTGTTGCTTGCCAAACAAAGATAAAAGCTGTAGGCAATAAAATAGATTTCTGGCTAACTGCTTTTTTTAACTGCCCTACCTGTTGCCAAACAGTGGATATGTCTGGACGTTTGTTAACTCGTTCTTCGGCAATAAACCAAGCCACCCCTGAGACAATCAGAGGAAAACAAGCGGTAACTCCAAATACAGTTCTGGTACTGAAGTGTTGCAGTAGTAAGCCGCTAGAGTAAGCTGTTAGTAGCCCTCCAACTGCCGATGCTCCCCAACAAAGAGATTGTAGTGAACCTGCAACGCTATGAGATTCTTCTCTAGCTCGTTCTACAACTAAAGAATCTACAATTACATCGCTGACAGCAACAGAAAGAGAACTAAGTGCGATCGCACCCGTAGCTGCCCACGCGCTATCTACAATTGTTGCTAAGGCAGCCCAAGATAATACACCTAGCAACCCTGATAAAATTAGATAGGGGCGACGGCGATAGCCAAATACTGGTAAACCATCAGAGATAAAACCGAATACTGGCTTAATTACCCAAGGTAAAGCAGCAATACCCATTAAAGCGGAAACTTGCGCTGGACTAAGCCCAAGCTCATCTTTGAGAAAAAAGCTTACAGCCAAACGCGCCAACCCTAAGATTCCCTGCACCATATACACCATTAATATGGCGATTAACTCAGGAGTCGGTTCGTGACCAAAAAAAACTTTTTTTACCGTAGAATCCTTTATCTCGGATAAGCGATCAGCTAGAACTACCATTGATAAAGATTTTTTAAGAAATATCAATCTTTATTATGATAACTGCCCTTGATTGTAATAATACCTACCATCGGTCGAGGTTCTAATACAGTTGCCATCCTTCAGGCTTAGACCATTAGAGGCACTCTGCCAGCAAAGCAAAGTAATTATTATCTGGACTTGAACCATCTGGTTGCTGCCCTAGTTTTCCTAAATGTTAAAAAATCAAGATTATGTCAATGCGATCGCACCCACTTAAATTGATTTAATCATCCTTGAAATAACTCAGAAACGATATAAACCTTTACACTCAAATTACTATTAATGTGGTAAGTAAAATTTTGAGGAAATTAGTCAATAATTATCCCGATCTCAGCTAATTTAGTTAGTGTATTAAAGATACATCTGTAGACAGCTTGTAATTTTACTCGCTCAACATAATATTTAGCTTTGTCAAAATTTTTAACTTAATTTAGTAATAAATTTGGTAGTCTAAATAGGCATGATTAATATTGATAAAATTTAATCTACTCATTGATAATTAAGGAGGCATATAAATGATTCAAAAAATCCTGATCGCCGTAGCTGGATTGGGCAAATGTGAAGAAATGTTAAAAATGTTGATGGAAATCCCATCCATCAAACAAGCAAATGTCACCGTATTACACGTTGTCCCTCCTCAAGTGACAGCCGACGCGATGTCTGCCAAGTTAGAAGAGGGCGGAAAAATTCTCGCTTCAGCAATCCAAAACTTGAACCTAGACCCCAGCAGAGTCAACGCTAGACTCAAACAGGGAGATCCTAAAGATACAGTTTGTCAAGTTGCTGATGAAGAAGGTTCTGATTTAATCATTATGGGTTCACGCGGGCTAAAGCGCCTGGAATCAATTTTAGAGAATTCCGTCAGCCAGTATGTATTTCAGTTAACTTCTCGCCCCATGTTGTTAGTCAAAGACGATGTGTACGTCAAAAGAATTAACCGCATCATGGTACCGATAGATAAATCTAATACCGCTAAAAGCGCCCTTGGGCAAGCACTTTCCTTACTGCGAGATATTAAAGGAGGACAACTTCTACTGGTACACGTTAACCCTGACAAGAAAAAAGCTCAGGAAACATCAACAAGCAATGCCGAACAAGATCCAGTTCTAGCACCAGCAATAGCAGAAGCAAAAAAACAGGGAGTTGCTTACCGTTGTATTACCAGTAGCGGCAATCCTGCTGAAGAAATTTGCCGATTGGCAGAAGAATTAAACGTTGATTTATTAGTGCTTGGTTCCCCAGAGCGCCGTCCATCCATTGCTCAAAGCTTACCTGACTTAGATCGTCTACTAGGAAGATCTATATCAGATTATGTCAGGGTTTATGCTAACTGTCCTGTACTGTTAGCACGCACACAAGTGTAAAAGTTAATGGATGGTGATTGGTCATTGGTCATCGGTCATCGGTCATTGGTCATTGATAATTGTTAATTGATCAAAACGCCCCCACCATAGCAGTTAAAGCTTTGATGGGGGCGTTTTGGGGTAAATCAAACTATCAAGAATTTTTGTTGCTTTCGCGGCTAGCAGTTTGAATGTACAAAATTACTAGGAATAAAGCAGGAACTAGCACAAACAAAAGACTGGCAACAAAGCCTAGATCATTAACTTGCATTTGCCTAATGTCTCTAATTTATTTAACTTTAACACTCACTAGCATACCATTCATTATCCTTTTGAAACTTCCCCTCATTGTTGGAATTTCTATGGCTTGCTACAGGGGCGAGTAAAAAAGTCTTTGTACTGGCAGGGCTGAGACTTAAAAAGGTTTACGCTCAACCAGTTACCAGTAAACAATTATCAGGTGTACGGCGGGGACACGAAACCCAAATTATCCCACTGATAGCTTAATAAATTTTATTAAGGCTTGGTTTTTACACTTATAGCCCCATGCACAATAGCTTGACAGGCTAACCTGTAGTTCTCAGGCTTTTTCTTAAGTTTACGATTTTCAAATTCAGTACGAGGCGAAAGATTTTCTAATCCTTCTACGATCTCGACAATGCAGGTGCCACATTGACCGTAGCCCCCACAATTCATCAATTTTCCCTTAAATGTATAGAGATCAATACCGTTTTGTAACATTTTCTCTCTTAAGTTTGCTCCATCAGCAACGATTGCTTCCTTATTTTCTTTAACAAATTTGATGCTAGTCATCCCCGTTCCTGCTTTTAATTAGTCTTATTAAGAATTATTAATAATTTTTACAAATATGGCAAAGTTATATTTGCAATTTTTCAGTCAGTTTTTTCCACCAATGACCAATAACCGCCAAAAAGCACAATTTTCGACCGTGAGCAAAGATTTTCTAGCTGACTGCTCATAGCTAATCGCTAACTGCCCTATCTAACGAGTAATAGAAAGAGTATTGGTAGAGAAATTGCTAATAGCGCGTTGCAGAGATGCCAAGCCACGATTGTAGTCGATAATTGCCCGTAGTCGGTTGCCTCTAGCGCGACTTAACTCAGTTTGGGCGTTGATTACATCGGTTTGAGTACCTACGCCTGCATTAAAGCGCAAACGAGCCAGTTCTAAGCTTTTTGTTGCTTGATCTAAAGCCACAGAAGCTGTTTGAATATTTTCCCTACTAGAATTTAAGTTGAAAAAACCCTGCTCTACCTGCAAACGGACTTGATTGCTGACATCAGCAAAAGACGTTTCTGCGATCGCCTGATTAATTCTCTCCTGTTGCGCTCTAGCTCTAGCTGCCCCTCCATCAAAAAAATTCCAACTTACCCTTGCTCCCAAGTTATAACCATCAGCAAAGCCTAAATTATCGCTCAACACATCTAAAATATTGTAGTTAGCAAATAAATTTACTTGTGGTCTGATATCAGCTAGGGCAATTCTTTCCTGCTGTTGACTGATAGTGCGCCGTGCCAACTGCTGCTCTAACTCGGCGCGATTTTTGAGTGCCAGGACAATACTTTGCTCTAACGAAAGATTCCAAGAACCTGAAACTGCAACGGGATCTGCGGCTGTCACTTCCACCGTAGAAGACAAACTTAATAATTGCACTAATTGACGGCGAGCAAGGCTTTGTTGATTTCTAGCTCTGACTAATTCTTGATTAGCGTTAGCAAGTTCTACTTGCGCCCTGAGAACATCAAATTGAGTACCCAACCCAGCCCTTTCCAATAACTGAGCATCACGGAGACTTCTTTGAGCATCTCTGACAGAAGCTTCAGCAATATTTACTTGTTCATCTGCCTGTTGCAGATCATAGTAAGCATTGCTGACATCTAAACTCAGTTGTTCAGACTGGCGTTGTACATCTAACTGATTGAAACGTACTTGCTCCTGTGCTGCCGTAATACGTGCAGAACGTCGTCCTGAGTTAAAAAGATCATAATTTAGCTGCAATGCGCCGTTGAAGGTATTTGATGCTGTATTTTCACTACGCGATTGTTCTGGTTGTTGTCTACGTGCTAGCTCAGAGTTAGCCGAATTTGAGCGAGTCAAGTCTCCTTGAAATCCTATAGTAGGATATTCAGCCGCGATCGCTTCTCTTACAGCCGCTTGACTACGCTCTAATGTCAAAATTGTAGTTTGTAATGTCCGGTTATTACGCTGTGCTAGCTCAATTGCTTGTTGTAGAGTAATGGGCTGGACTTGATTAATCCGAACTTGTTCGGGTTCTGTAGGCAATTGCAGACGATTGGGATTGGGATTAAGAAAATCAGGAACGGAGATGCTGCCATTCTGTATTAATGGCTGGTTACTACCAGATGGAACCCTTGGGAGTTGAGTTGAAGAGGGGATTTGTGCGATCGGCAGTTTCACGATACTGCTGTCCTGCCTACTCTGTGTTAATAGCGGCTTACTACCTGATGAACTTTTTAGGGGTTGAATTTGGGATGGTATTTGTGCGATCGCCACTTTTGTATAGCTCAGAGTGCCGATCGTACCTACACCCATAGCTAAAAAACTTGTGCCGAGTGCAGTTAAAGAATGAAGCTTTGGGATTGAATTGTTGTTCATACTAAGTTGCGTTTTCATCAAAGTGTGTGTAGGGGATGAATGTCAAATTACCACTACGCCATTTCTCCCAAAATGGAAGTGAAAAGATATGCAATAGTAATTGTGGTTTTGCAATGCAAAATAGGCTTTTTGCAAAAAATTTTATTTAAGTTTTTTTTAGAACGCAGATGAACATAGATAAACGCAGATGTTAGCGTGTTCAGGCGCGATAGCGCTAAGAAGTGCGCGTATGCGCTAGCCTCGCGAAGCGATAGCACATACGCAGATATACACGAATATCTGAGCTACTTTGGCAATAAATCTAACTAAACATTCAGTAAAAAACTTACACAACAAATTAATCATAATTATTTTTAAAAGCTAGTAATTACTCCTGCGCCCCTGCATTGCAGATTATACGGTTAAATTGCTTCTCTGCAAGTGTTTATCAACTCTTCTATCCCACTGACAGGCAAAATTTTTGTTTTGAGTTGAGTAGCAAGTTCTACAACTGTCATATCATCTAAAAATTTAGCTTCATCATGTTTTAGCATTACAGAAGGAAGTAATATAGCATCTCCTAAATCTTTTCCTTGCAACTTGGACAGTAAATCTTGACCTGTTAACAAGCCAGTAACAGTGATATCTCTCCCCCAATAATCGCTATTTAATGCCGCAAGATTTACTTCTAAACCATCAACCTGATTTAATTGTTGCACAAGCGGTTGAAAAGCTTTTTCTACTGCGTTACCAACTACCCAAGTAAATCTTCTGGGTGGGGTAACTTGTGAAGGTAACTTGGCTTTAGCTGTTTCCTGAAATTCTTTGAGGAAACGACGAATGGAACCAACACCGTTACCTAATTGGGGATAATCTTCGTAATGAGAGGTAGGCGGTAACTCTTGACCAGCAATTAAAAACCACTCATCAGCTATCCATGCGAAAGTTGTACCAAAAGTCTTGCGGAATTTATTTTGCAGAGAAGTTACTTGATTAATTACTTCTGCGGCTTTCTCTGGCGTTACTGGCGTTAGTTCATCTGCTTGAGGACGAAAACGGGTTAAACCGACAGGGACAACTGCTACAGAAGCAACTGCGGGTACTTCACCTTTGTAAAATGAGGCTAAATCTAACAATGTCCTCTCTAAATGTACGCCATCGTTAATCTCAGGACAGACAACGACTTGGGCGTGAATTTGCAAACGCCGCTTTTGAAACCAGCGCAACTGATCTAAAATTTGCCCTGCGCGAGGATTTTTGAGTAGACGACTGCGTATTTCTGCTTCTGTAGCATGAACAGATACATATAAGGGAGACAGTCGCATCTGTTCAATTCTGTCCCATTCCTTTTTAGTAAGATTCGTTAGGGTAAGATAACTACCGTAAAGAAAGCTGAGGCGGTAATCATCATCTTTGTAGTATAAAGATTGCCGTTTCCCAGGTGGTTGCTGGTCAATAAAGCAGAAAGGACAACGGTTATTGCATTGAATTAAGCCGTCAAATAAGGCAGTTTCAAACTCTAAGCCTAAATCTTCGTCATAGTCTTTTTCGATTTCGATTTCATGGGTTTTACCAGTACCATCTATTACTTCTAATTCCAAGACTTCATCAGCACAGAAGAATTGGTAGTCGATCAAGTCGCGGGGATGTTGACCATTAATAGAAACGATGCGATCGCCTACTTCAAACCCTACCTCATCAGCAATCGTGTTGGGAATAACTTTTGTAATTAATGCGGGACGAATAGAAACTTCACTCATTGCAACTAAATAGGGAGGATGCTATATCCATCTCTATTTTAAGCCTGACTCAGCCTGGATCTGGCTGTTCTGGTGAAGTCATATTTATTAAAGTCGTCGCATTTCCTGCGCCGTAATACCTGACGCTGTACCGTTGGCGTATTTGCTGTATTGGGGAATGTAGAAATCGGGGGACTTTTTGATTGATATAACAGAATCACGCATACTCATCGCTGTCCACCATTGTTGCAGGCGATCGCACTCAGGTGGTAGAAAAAATTCACGGTAATGCTCAACCACACACCAACGCTCAAACCAAGGATACAACGATAGATCAACTAAGCTGAAAGATTTACCAAACCAATAACTGCCATCGGTAGATAATTTACTTATACCTTCTTGTTCCATAAACAATAGATGATTTTTTAACTCTTGCGCCCAATGCTGTTGTTGAGCTACATCTTGGTTTAGCAAGATTTTATAGAATGCAGGCAACAATTTATTATTAAAGAAATCGATCCAAATCCGAGCGATCGCTCTTTGTCCTGGTATTGTGGGCATTAATGGCGGTTCAGGGAATACTTCATCTAGATATTCATTAATAATTGATGATTCCCATATACAATCATTGCCATGTTTAATTACTGGCACTTTGCTATATGGTGAAATATTTTTGAACCAATCTGGCTTATTGTTTAAATCAATTTCGATAACTTTAAATTTTATCCCCTTTTCTAGCAGTGCTAACCTCGTGCGATGAGCGTAAGGGCAAGCTGCCGCACTGTAAATTTCAATTTCAGCCATTTTAAAACTTGCTTAATCTGTTGCTACTTCTTAAGTTGATGCTAAATCAACACTCTTTGATAATACCCAGGGCTAATTCGCTATCCTAAACACCAATAAAGGAGGATCTTAGATGAATTTTTACGACAAATTGAATGGTGCGATCGCACGTAATCAAAGTTTACTATTTGTAGGACTTGATCCCAATGTGGAGATGCTGCCGACTCGCTATTATCCCCCAGAAGACATAGACAGCATTATTAATAGTTTGTGGGACTGGCTGCAATTCATCATCTCCCAAACGGCTGATCAAGTATGTGCCTATAAACCTACTCTTGGCTTTTATCAATCATTGGGAATTCAGGGATTAGAACTCTTACAACTTACCTTAGCCGCTATTCCTGCCGACATTCCAATTATTTTAGATGCCAAACACAGCGACCTCAACACCAGTACTATCTTTGCTAAAACTGTATTTGAACAATGGCAAGTTGATGCGATTACTGTCAATCCTTATGCAGGGCAAGATCATGTAGCACCATTTTTGGTTTATCCAGACAAAGCAGTATTCGTTCTTTGCCGTACATCTAACCCCGCAGCAATAGCTTTACAAGAGTATCCCACAACTGAATCGCCTGTTTATTTGCAAGTAGTAAAAGAATCAAAAAATTGGGCTACTCCAGAACAGTTAGGTTTAGAAGTAGGAACCACATCACCTGAAGTTTTAGGACGTATTCGTGAACTTGCTCCCGAAAGAGTTATTTTAGCGCGTAGTATTTGGTCAGAAGGCAGCAACCTTAGTAATATCTTGGCAGCAGGATTAAATGTAAATGGGGACGGTCTACTAATCCCCGTTCCACAAGATATATTAGGAAGTGATAATTTATCTAAGCAAATTCAATCTTTAAATCAAGAAATTACTCAAGCCCGAAATAAAATTATTGAGGATGCTTCAACCTGTTCTGTATGGTTGCCCAATGTTTGTTTAGTAAATCAACATCCATATTTAGATTTAATATTGCAACTTTATGATATAGGCTGCATTATGTTTGGCGAGTTTGTCCAAGCCTCTGGAGCAACATTTCCATATTACATAGACCTGCGTAAAATTATTTCTAATCCTCAAGTTTTTCATCAAATTTTGAATGCTTATGCAGATGTTCTCAAAGATTTAGAATTTGACCGGATTGCAGGCATTCCCTATGGTTCTTTACCTACTGCAACTGGTCTATCATTGCGATTAAACCGCCCGATGATTTTCCCGCGTAAAGAAGTAAAAGCTCATGGAACTCGGCGAGTAATTGAGGGTAATTTCGAGCCAGGGGAAACAGTTGTTGTCGTTGATGACATTTTGATTAGTGGTAAAAGTGCAATGGAAGGGGCAGAAAAATTAGAATCTGCTGGGTTAAAAGTTCATGACATTGTAGTGTTTATGGATCATGAACAAGGAGTAAAAGATAGATTACGATCAAATGGTTATCGAGCGCACGCAATTTTAACAATTTCTGAAATTACCCAAACTTTGTATGAAGCGGGACGTATTGATGAAGCGCAATTTAGGGCTTTTGATGAAGTGTAGAGTCTACAGACGCTAGCTTGATTGTTTGCTTGGATGTAAGCAATCACCAAGATTTCACAATTACAAATACGTTTTTCATTCGTATATCCAGCGCATCACAACAAGCATCTCTAGTCATTCTATCTGTGTAAATCTCGTGTACATCTGTGGTTAATTATCTAAAACTTGGTTTATCTCAGAGGTCTATTGTTAAGTTTTGGAAGTATAGCGTAAGACAACCTTAGCGTAGCTAAAAAAAATAACAACAGATGGCAAGCGTGGTATGAGATCCTAGAATTAGTTAACAATGGTGAACTGAATTCTAAACAGCATGGCACAAGATCTGAAGTCAACGGTCGTAATCACGGGAGCCTCATCTGGGGTCGGCTTGTACGGTGCCTTAGCACTTGCTAAACGGGGATGGCACGTGGTAATGGGCTGTCGAGATTTAGATAAAGCCCAAAAAGCCGCCGAAACCGTCGGAATCCCCCAAGGCAGCTACACCCTAATACATATTGATCTAGGCTCTTTAGAGAGCGTGCGACGATTTGTAAATAATTTTAGGGCGCGTGGTCTATCCCTAGACGCTTTGGTGTGCAATGCCGCAATTTATATGCCTTTAATCAAAGAGCCGTTGCGTAGTCCAGAAGGATACGAATTGACTGTAACCACTAATCACCTCGGTCATTTCTTGCTGTGTAACCTGATGCTGGAGGATCTCAAAAAGTCATCTCATCCAGACCGCCGCCTTGTGATTTTGGGTACTGTCACCCACAACCCAGATGAATTGGGTGGGAAAATTCCACCACGTCCCGACTTAGGAAATTTTGAAGGCTTTGAAGCAGGATTTACTGAGCCAATCTCCATGATTGATGGCAAACAGTTTGAACCTGTTAAGGCGTACAAAGACAGTAAAGTTTGCAACGTGCTAACGATGCGGGAACTGCATCGACGCTATCACGAATCAACGGGCATCACCTTCACTTCTCTCTACCCTGGATGTGTTGCAGAAACGCCACTATTCCGCAACCACTATCCCCTATTTCAAAAACTTTTCCCCTTGTTCCAGAAATACATCACAGGTGGATATGTGTCTCAGGAGTTGTCAGGTGAGCGGGTCGCCGCAGTAGTTGCCGATCCTGAATACAAGCAATCTGGCGCATATTGGAGTTGGGGAAATCGCCAGAAGAAGGAGGGTAAGTCATTTGTGCAAAAGGTTTCTCCTCAAGCTCGTGATGATGAAAAAGCCGAGCGGATGTGGGATCTAAGCGCAAAACTGGTTAGAGTTTAGTAACACAAAAAACTGGGAGTTAACAGGTTGATTCAGTCCGGCTGTAGCTATATTAAAAGCTATAGCCTCTTCTTCCGGAGTTACACAGTGTTGCCCCTGTGACCAAGTATATCCAACACCAGCAACTACAAATGTCGTACGGGCATCTTGCAAGCGAGTTAATTTACATAAGTTCTCTCCTAGAAAGAATTACATCTCCACATCAAACTAATAAAATTCCCTTTTTATATTTCCAACCCAGCTTTACTCTCAACACAGATTAGAGCTTTAGCTTTAAAATAATCAAAAAACCTTTGCAATTAAGCTAAGTAAAACTGCGGTGACTCAAAATAGCGCCAAGCAAAAAACGCCAACCTGGGCAGGGCGATATAAAAATAGTTATTACGCTTTGCTCGGATTACACCCTGCTGCTTCGGCGCTGGAAATTCGCCGTGCTTACCGAGAATTAAGCAAACGCTATCACCCTGATATAACAGATTTGCCTGCCAAAGTAGCGACTGCCAAATTCCAGCAGCTAAATGAAGCTTATGCTACTCTTAGTAGCCCAGAACGCCGCAAAGTATACGACCAAAAGATTGGCTATTCTCGGATTAGTGTCATACAGGCTCCCTCAAATTTAAACCGTCCAGTATCGCAACCCAAGTACTCGTCGTCTGCTTACTTAGATCCCACAGATCGTCCCCTTTCTGCTGGAGAAATGTTTGCTTTGTTTATTTTGGGTTTAACATTTTTAGGTTGTGTGCTGTTAGCGATCGCAATTGGACTTACTAGAGGAGAATCTGCTTTCCAAGTATCTGGTTTAAATACTAATACTATTGCCACACCTAGCGCCCCAGTTCAGCAGTTAGTAACTAAACCTCAAAAAGTTACTCCTCGAAAGTTTGAGAGCTTCTTAGCACCATCCCCTGTTTATAAACCCAAAAATTAATACATCACAAATTATTATGACGCTGCCACCTGCTAATACACCTCTATATAACCATCCCTTACCTGACATTGAGCAATGGCTGAGATCTCAAGGATGTGAACAAGACCGCACCGAATTACACTGCTGGCGAATCGAATTCCAGTCTTGGAAAGCAGAGTTATTTCTCGATATTGAAGAGTTAACTGTGCGTTATCTCAAAGCAGGCGAAGGTGGACGTGATATTCAACGCTCCTTCAAATACTCCCTGACTCGCAAGGATATTGAGCAAGCTGTTTTCGCTGGCCCATAGAGAATCAATTAACAATTATCAATGACCAATTATCAATAGACCTCTCCATAAATTAGATATCAGTCCAAGGCACAGCAAGTTTTAAGCTTAATTCTTGGAGATATAATTGTTAATTGTTCATACTTTCCCAAATCTACGATCGCGCTTTTGATAAGCACATAAAGCTCGATGAAATTCTGCTCGGTCAAAATCTGGCCACAAAGTTTCTGTGATATAAAATTCTGCATAAGCTAATTGCCATAGCAAAAAGTTACTAATTCGCATCTCTCCACTTGTACGAATTAATAAATCTGGATCGCTCAAATTAGCAGTATAGAGATGTTTAGCAAACACAGTTTCATCAATAGCGTCAGGTTGTAGTAAACCTTGCTGCACCTGTAGTGCGATCGCTTGACAAGCTTGCAAAATTTCTTGTCTTCCACCGTAATTCGTTGCCACAGTAAAACAAATGCCTTGATTATTGGCAGTAACCTCCATTGAACGCTCAATTTCTGCTTGCAGCGACGATGGTAGCGCCCCTAAATCTCCCACAAACCTAATTCTGACGTTTTCCTGAATCATCTCCTCCAGTTCGCGCCGTAACACCCGCTCAAACAACATCATCAAAAAATTAACTTCTTCCAACGGACGACCCCAATTTTCCGTAGAGAAAGCATACGCGGTAAGTGCTGGAATGCCCCAGTCCCGACAACAGCGCAGCAAATCTTTCAGGGCATCAACCCCCCGTCGATGCCCCATAATTCGGGGTAAACCTCGATGTTTAGCCCACCTGCCATTTCCATCCATAATTACCGCTACGTGCTGAGGCAGGCGGTTTTGATCGATATCGACTGGTAACTCTTTTAAAATAATTGGCTTGGAAGTCATTTCTTCTGTTGAGAAGTGGATGACGGCAGACGAAAAACACGGCGTAAAATTGTCTGCCCTCTAACGAGAATTTTGCGCCCCAGACTGCGTAAACCAGGTGCGACTGCTTTCTCATCACGGGCTGGAGAAAATTTCGCCTCCAGCAATTCTTTAAGTTTACTGCTGGTCAATGGTCGATTGAGTATTCCTCTTTCTGCCAAGGAAATCGAACCTGTTTCTTCAGATACAACAATACAGACACAATTTCCGACTCTTTCAGTAATTCCCATTGCCGCCCTATGGCGTGTACCCAACTGTCGCGAAGCTGTACGATCCGAAAGTGGCAAAATTACCCCAGCAGCAACAATGCGATCGCCACTTATAAAAACCGCTCCATCGTGTAATAGTGTTGTTGTCTGAAAAATAGTCTGCAACAGTTCTCTAGAAAGTTCGGCATTAAGTTTAACACCTGGCACAGAAAAATCGCGCTCATCTATCGGGCTATTAGTTTCCAAAATCATCAGCGCACCTGTACGGTTTTGCGACAATTCTTTGACCGCATCCACCATCTCATCGATCACACTATCTGGTTTCGGAATAGCACGACGGACAGGTTGAAATAACTGCAAAATTTGTCCTCGCCCTAACTGTTCTAAAAAGCGGCGAAACTCCGATTGAAATACCACCGCTATTGCCAGTGCAGAGCCAAGCACCAATTTTTCCAGCACAAAACTTAACAATTCGAGCTTTAGTTGTTTACTGACTGCGGCTGCTAGCATTAGGACAATTAAGCCTCGCGCCATCCACAGCGTACGTCGCTCCCCAATAATGAGTAGCACTAGATATGTGAGGGCTAGAACTAATCCTAAATCTACACTGTGAAGCAGTAAGGATTTAGTCCAAGCGGGGTCATAACCAGGACCCGAAGGCATTGAACGTTTATCAACTTAGCTAAAGTTGGCTGATCTGAAGCGGTTAGTAATTAGCTAGCAGCTAACGACTAACCGCTTCTCATGGGTTGATTTTATGCTATTTAGTACCTTAAGCGCTTAACAATCATCAGTTATTAGTTACTAGATAGCAATTTATTGTTAACTGTTGACTATTGACTGTTTACTGACCAAGCGTTCGGGTAAGCGATCATGTCTAATTAAATCTTCGTTGGTTTCCCTCTGCAAGATTAGATTTGCTTCCCCGTTATTAACTAAAACTGCTGCTGGACGAGGTAAGCGGTTGTAATTGGAAGACATACTGTAGTTATAAGCACCTGTACCCATAACTACCAAAATATCTCCTACTTCAGTTTTAGGCAGTTGGGCATCCTTAATTAAAATATCTCCAGATTCACAGTGCTTACCAGCAATTGTCACTGTTTCTGTAGCCTCAGCAGACATTTTATTAGCAATAACTGCTCGGTAGCGAGACTGATAGGTAATTGGGCGGGGGTTGTCAGACATTCCACCATCAACTGCTACATAAGTGCGAATATCTGGAACTACTTTAGTGCTGCCTACAGTATAAGCAGTAACGCAAGCAGTACCAATTAGCGATCGCCCTGGTTCACAAAGTAATTTCGGCAGAGGTATTTGCTGATGTTCACAAGCTTTAACGACAGCTTCACAAACACCTTTTACCCATTCCTCAATACTAGGAGGATCATCTGATTCTGTATAACGAATTCCTAAGCCACCGCCAACATTTAATTCTGATAATTGCAAACCATACTTGGCTGCTTTATCGAACCACTCAACCATTACACCAGCTAAATCTTGATGCGGTTGGCGCTCAAAAATTTGTGAGCCAATGTGAGCGTGTAAACCTATACAATTTAACGCAGAATTTTTGCTGAGAAAAGTAAATACTTGCTCAATTTGGTTAGGATCAAAACCAAACTTACTGTCCAAATGACCAGTGCGAATGTACTCGTGGGTATGACATTCAATCCCTGGAGTTAAGCGCAGCATGATTTTGATTGGTTTGCTAGAGTTGGAATTTGCGATCGCTACCAAATTCTGCAACTCTAACCAATTATCTACTACAATCGTACAGCCGGATTGAATCGCTAATTCCAGTTCAGCAATTGATTTATTATTGCCATGAAAATAAATTTTCTTCGGACTGACACCTGCTTGCACAGCAGTGTATAATTCACCACCTGATACTACATCAATACCTAAACCCACACTTGCTGCGATCGCGCAGACAGCAAGGCAATTCCAAGCCTTAGAAGCATATAAAATCTGCGACTGACCAGGATAATACCTGAAAAGCGCATCGTTATACTGACTGCAAGTAGTCAAAAGCGTCGTTTCATCCAAAATATATAAAGGTGAACCGAATTGCTGCACTAATGTTGTGACATCACAGCCACCAATTTCTAAGCAGTCGCGATTGTTAACTTCAGCAGTTATAGGTAAAAGTTCTTGATTCGGTGAGCGATTTGCCTGATTTTTCGGTAGATACTGAAGCCCAGAATTTTGAACCTCAACCGTGTGAGTCGTTACCATAATGTGATGTTTTTTTCGTAAGTTAGGACTGAGGGCTGAGGACTAAGTTAGCGATCAACAGTGAGAAGCCATGAGTTATTAACCATCATTTCTTCCCAGAATCTTCCCTAGCAGGGTAAGCGGGAGCTTGCAACTTAAAAATACATAATTCCTAGTTAATAAATTTTAACTCTTTACTCCTCACCCCTTACTTTTAACTTAGAACTTTTTGAGCATGAATTGTCGTCTTTTCTTAATGTAAAATAAGATATTGTGTCTTTTTTAGAACTTAAACCACTAAAAGCTGAACAGCTTCCAGCCGTAGTCGAGCTTGACCAACTTTGTTTCGGTGGTCATTGGACATTAGACGGGTATCGACGAGAGTTGGAAAGTAGTACCAGTCATTTCCTGACTGTTTGTCTAGGATCTGCTCGTGTTGATTGCAAGAGCCAAAGTAATTACGATCTTGAAACCTCTAATAATTCTCAATCAGCGCAGCTAACCGCACAACAAAGCAACACCTTAAATTCCAACTCATCGGGCGTAGCAACGCGTAATGAAGCCGAAATCCCCTCTCAATTAATTGGTTTAGGCTGTTTTTGGTCAATTTTAGAAGAAGCTCATATTACACTGCTAGCTGTCCATCCTAAATATCAAAATCAAGGGTTGGGTAAGTTGTTGTTTTATGGTTTACTGTATCTGGCTCATCAACAAGGATTAGAGCGGGCAACCTTAGAAGTCCGAGTATCTAATCAAACAGCGCTGTCTCTATATAAAAAGTTTGGATTTCAGGAGGTGGGTAAGCGTCGCCGCTACTACCAAGATACTGGTGAAGATGCTTTAATTTTATGGCGGAATCATTTAGCATCTGCTGAATTCAACAAAATATTAATGGAATGGCAGCAGGAAATTAAGGCGAACTTGGATACTAAAGGCTGGAATTTATTAATTTCAGACCACCGCTTCCAAAACAATAAATAAATTTAATCGTCAAAAATCACTACCAAAACAGAAGCTATGTAATTTAAGCCAGAACCAAGCTGATTGCTATTTAATACAACAGTAGTAGGGAAACTACTACAAAATTCGGCGCTATTATGGCATCTTATACACCAGCCGAGAGATTTCCCTATGTTAGAATCAGCGTACACTGGCAAGCAGCAGGTGATGGAAAAAAGCCATGTTTGAACGCTTTACAGAAAAAGCCATAAAGGTAATCATGCTGGCCCAGGAAGAAGCACGTCGCCTGGGGCATAATTTTGTCGGTACAGAGCAAATTCTCCTGGGTCTGATCGGGGAAGGAACTGGTGTCGCCGCCAAAGTTTTAAAGTCAATGGGTGTCAACCTCAAAGACGCTCGTATTGAAGTAGAAAAAATTATAGGTCGAGGCTCTGGTTTCGTGGCGGTGGAAATTCCCTTCACCCCAAGAGCCAAGCGCGTTCTAGAGTTATCCTTAGAAGAAGCTCGTCAGCTAGGGCATAACTACATCGGCACCGAACACCTGCTTCTGGGGCTAATTCGAGAAGGGGAAGGCGTTGCTGCCAGAGTATTAGAAAATCTAGGCGTTGACCTTTCTAAGGTACGGACGCAAGTGATTCGGATGCTCGGAGAAACGGCAGAAGTAGGCGCTGGTGCGAGTAGCCAAGGTAGAACAAAAACTCCAACCCTGGACGAATTTGGCTCTAACCTCACCCAGATGGCAGCAGACGGGAAGCTTGACCCTGTGGTGGGGCGGAGTAAAGAAATTGAACGAGTGATCCAAATTTTGGGTCGTCGTACCAAGAATAACCCAGTGTTGATTGGGGAACCAGGGGTTGGTAAAACTGCGATCGCAGAAGGTTTAGCCCAACGCATCGCTAACAACGATATTCCTGACATCCTAGAAGAAAAACGAGTCGTCACCCTAGATATTGGTTTGTTAGTAGCTGGAACCAAATATCGCGGTGAATTTGAAGAACGACTCAAGAAAATCATGGATGAAATTCGTCAAGCTGGAAATGTAATTCTAGTAATTGACGAAGTACATACATTAATTGGTGCTGGTGCAGCAGAAGGTGCAATTGATGCCGCCAATATTCTCAAACCAGCTTTAGCTAGAGGTGAGTTGCAGTGTATTGGCGCAACCACCCTGGATGAGTACCGCAAGCATATTGAGCGGGATGCTGCTCTAGAACGTCGATTCCAGCCTGTAATGGTAGGTGAACCAACAGTTGACGAAACTATTGAGATCCTGCACGGGTTGCGCGAACGTTATGAACAACACCACAAACTGAAGATTTCTGATCTCGCGCTAGAAGCAGCAGCGAAACTATCAGATCGTTATATTTCTGATCGTTACTTACCAGATAAGGCAATTGACTTAGTGGATGAAGCGGGTTCGCGGGTGCGTTTGATTAACTCTCAGCTACCTGCGGCAGCGAAGGAATTAGATAAGGAACTGCGTAAGGTTCTCAAAGAAAAAGACGAAGCTGTAAGGTCGCAAGACTTTGATCGGGCGGGCGAATTGCGCGATCGCGAAATGGAAATCAAAGCCGAAATCCGTTCCATCGCTCAAACTAAGAAGTCAGATCCCAAGAGTAGCGATGAGGCTTCACCAGTAGTCACAGAAGAAGATATTGCTCAAATTGTCGCTTCTTGGACTGGTGTACCTGTCAATAAGCTGACGGAATCTGAGTCTGAAAAACTGCTGCACATGGAAGACACCCTGCACCAGCGTTTGATCGGTCAAGAAGACGCGGTTAAGGCAGTCTCCCGTGCTATTCGCCGCGCTCGTGTTGGTCTGAAGAACCCCAACCGACCGATTGCTAGCTTCATCTTCTCTGGCCCTACTGGGGTTGGTAAGACAGAACTTGCTAAATCTCTCGCGTCTTACTTCTTCGGCTCAGAAGAAGCGATGATTCGCTTGGATATGTCCGAATACATGGAGCGCCATACAGTTTCTAAGCTGATTGGTTCGCCTCCAGGTTATGTCGGTTACAACGAAGGCGGTCAGCTAACCGAAGCAGTGCGCCGTCGTCCTTATACCGTGATCCTTTTCGATGAAATCGAAAAAGCTCACCCCGATGTATTCAATATGTTGCTGCAAATCTTAGAAGATGGGCGGTTAACTGACGCGAAGGGTCGCACGGTAGACTTCAAAAATACCTTGCTGATTATGACTTCTAATATCGGTTCTAAGGTGATTGAAAAAGGTGGCGGCGGTCTTGGTTTCGAGTTCAGCGAAAATAAAACTGAATCTCAATACAACCGAATTCGCTCTTTGGTCAACGAAGAACTCAAGAATTACTTCCGTCCAGAATTCCTCAATCGTCTTGATGAGATCATCGTCTTCCATCAACTAACGAGAGACGAGGTGAAGGAGATTGCCGACATCATGCTCAAAGAGTTGTTCAAACGCTTGAATGATCAGGGAATTTCTTTGGAAGTAACTGAACGGTTTAAAGATCGTTTAGTACAAGAAGGTTATAGCCCTGCTTATGGTGCTAGACCACTGCGTAGAGCAATTATGCGCTTGTTGGAAGATGTGCTGGCTGAGGAAATCCTCTCTGGTCGCATTAAAGACGGGAACGCAGCAGTTGTTGACGTTGGTGAAGATGGGAATGTGAAGGTGGAGTTAGGTCAGAAACGAGAAGTACTACCACTTCCCCAAGCTGTTGAGTAAGTTAATAGCGCAAAATTAGTAAGTAAAAAAGTAGAGAGATTTTCCTCTCTACTTTTTTTTACAAAATTTTTTGTTGACGAGTATTGCCAAAAGCTGAAATATTAGACCTCGTAGCCTGAGTTTGGTTAATTAACCACAGATGTAACACAGATAAACACAGATGCACACAGATTAAATAACCAATTTATGCAAAAACTCTATTAGGCATTTATTGAAAACGTGCCAGCCAATCTCCTTGCTCATAAATATATAAATTATCTGTGGAAGATATAAGCAATGCCAGCCATTTCAGCCAACAACGCCGTCGATGCTGGCTTTATAATGTTGAACAAATACCATATAAAATAGCTTGGGAATGGCAGCGATCGCTTGTTGCTGAACGAATCAGCAATTCTCACCTTGATGATGCCCTAATCTTATTAGAACACCCGCCCGTTTATACACTCGGACAAGGCGCTAGTCTCAACTTTATAAAATTTGACCTCAATCACACTAAGCCGGAAGTACATCGCATTGAGCGAGGTGGTGAGGTAACATATCATTGTCCTGGTCAGTTGGTAGGATACCCAATTTTAAACCTGCGATATTATCAACAAGATTTACATTGGTATCTGCGACAGTTAGAAGAAGTGTTAATTCGGGTACTCTTAGTTTATGGATTAAAAGGTGAGCGGATAACTGGTATGACAGGGGTATGGGTAGAAGACCGCAAAGTTGCTGCCATTGGTATTAAGGTGAGTAAATGGATTACTATGCACGGTTTTGCCTTAAATATTTGCCCTGACTTAAGCGGTTTTGAGCAGATTATACCCTGCGGTATTGTGGATAAAACGGTTGGTAGTCTGGAACAGTTGATCCCAGGAATTGACTTTAATCAGGTTCGTCAGCAGGTAGCAGTAGCTTTTGCTGAGGTGTTTAATGTTGAATTGGTGGGAATCAATTAACAATAAACAATTATCAATTACTAATTACTGTTGAACGATGAATCCAGAACCTGAAATTCGCCGCCTATTAGATGTTATGCCTGCTTCTGGTCGAATGCTGACTAAAATCGTCAGTAGACCACAGCAATCTCAGGTAACTGATACACCTTTTCCCCTACCTTGGTCTCAAGAAAGACCGATTTTTATTAATTTTGATTTGTGGCGACTTTTATCTAAGCCACAGCGCGATTTATTGATTTTAAGTAAGATTAGCTGGCTAACGCAGATCAAATGGTTTAAGCCAGATTTATATCAAGGTATTGTAGTGGCGGGAATTTTGGGAGGTGTGGTTGAGTTTGTGCAAGCAGATGCAGTAGGAGTAATAGTTGCTACAGGATTAGGTGCGATCGCAGGAACTCAAATTTGGCGTAATAGCCGTAGTACTCAAACTTTGCTAGACGCAGATCAAGCAGCACTGAAAATAGCACAACGACGCGGTTATACTGAAACCGAAGCAGCACAACACTTGTTATCTGGTATTGAAACGATAGCGAGAATTGAAGGTCGTTCTAATCTAGATTTTACCGAATTAATTCGCACTCAAAACTTGAGAGCGATCGCGGGTTTGTCCCCTGTGGGTGTTCCCGAACAAGTCAAGCAAGAATAATTCCATAGTAAAAATTTATTTTGCTTGACTTTAGATAACTTTTTTGGGGATATATTTCACAATTGCTATAAGTTAAAATTATTTGGCACTTTGTTAATTAATTATAAAATTGATAGTTACAAGTAATTTTTATGTTAAATTATAAGCAAGAAGCTAGCAAGAAAAAAAGTCAATAAAACTTTACGGTAAATCAAAATAAAAGTTAACATCAATTAATGGTAATTTTAGGTTAAATTAAAATTGAATCTAACTCTAAACTATTGTAAGTAAAAATTAACTGATTGTATCCATAAAACCTCACATAAATTTATGGTTTAGTAGTAGTCGCGAGTTTACTTGATCTACAAACTTCATAAGAACTTCCATCTGGCAAGTGCACTTATCTCGCCTTAGATAAATAGATAGAAATATCGAGATTAAATAGATAGAGATATCTAGATCAGAAGTGCAATCAATCAAGTATCAAAAAAAGGCGTGAAAGTGTTTGACGCCTCATCTTATAACACGGAGTATCAATGGTAACCAGAAGGCAATTTTTAGTTACAAGTGCAGGCGCTGGCGCTGGATTTATTGTTCCAGTCATGCTTAATGGCAAGAGAACCTCTGCACAGACAACACCAAGTTATGCGAAACCGCCAAAATTCACCGATTCTTTGCCGATTCCGTTTGCATCGTCCAGTTTGCCATCTACTTCTACATTAACGATTAAAACAACTGCACATAAATTTCACAGTAGTCTTAATGCAGCACCTGCGTTAGCTTACAACTATCAAAGCAACGAGAATTTAACGCTACTTGGCCCAACATTACAGGTAACGAAAAACTCGCCAGTTAGTCTGACATTTAAGAACAACATTGTTGGAGGTCACCCGTTAGCGAGTGCGATCGACACGACTTTGCACGGGCCGAATCACGCAGACGACAAAAACAATCCCCGAATGGCTGTGCATTTTCACGGCATCAACGCCGCACCTGAAGACGACGGTTACCCAACCGATACTTTTCTACCAGGGGGAAGCTTCACCTACGACTTTAACAATAAACAAGAAGCAGCGACGCTGTGGTATCACGACCATGCTCTTGGGATCACTGGAATCAATGTGTTGGGTGGTCTAGCAGGATTATATTTAATTAGGGATGAAGACGATCCCGCAGGTGGCGGTGGGCCGCTCGGTATCCCCGCTGGAGAGCCCTATGAGGTGCCGCTAGTATTACAAGATCGGTTTTTAAAAGAAGACGGCTCAATTTATCACCCCCCCCACTGGGAAATTGAGTATGTCGCCCCTATTGCTACAATCAACGGTAAGGCATGGCCAAAACTGGATGTTGAGCGCACCTTGTACCGATTCCGAATAGTCAACGGCTCAAGCGCCCGAACTTACAACCTTAAGCTGTCGTCTGGGCAAAAAATCATCCAAATTGGTGGTGACCAAGGATTTCTCAACGCTCCGGTGTACCTATCAAACCTGCTAATGGCTCCAGGAGAAAGGGCTGACGTGCTGATTGACTTCTCCGACAGACAGCCTGGAGAAAATATCGTCTTGCAAAATCTTGCTGTTTCGCCGTATCCGTTTGGTAGGGTCAGTTCGTTCTTATCACAATACGATCAACTGCCCGATCTGATGCAGTTTACGGTCAAATCAGGCACCGCCAATAAGAAAGCAATTCCCCAGCAACTGCGAAAAAGTAAACCCCTGATTCAGCCTGCCGCTACTTATGCACCAATCAGGCAGCGGTATTTAACTTTGGTAGAAGTCTCTCCTCCAGGTAGACCACCAGTTGTATTGCTGCAGAACTATCTGTTTTGGCATGAGGTAGAAGACAACGAGCAGTTCATGGAGCGACCCAAGGTTGATACTGTAGAACAATGGAATATCATCAACCTGCAACCAGTGTCCCATCCGATGCACCTCCACCTGGTTCCGTTCCGCATCCTTAACCGACAAAAGCTCGATACAGCCAGGTATCTGAAAGCATACACGGCAGGTGGTAAGCGTACATTGATGCACCCGCAGACAGTACAGGGCGTAACACTAACGCAGGTGTCAGCTAACTACCCGCCAATTAGCCCCGACTCCTATGTGGTTGGTTCTCCCAGACCGCCAGCAGCAAACGAAGCTGGTTGGAAAGATACAGTGCTAGTCAACCCAAACGAGGTCGTCCGCCTCATTGTGCCATTTGGTGCCAATGCTGCACCTAATTTACCTTTCGGCAACTCCTATACTGGACGTTATGTGTGGCATTGCCATATGCTGGGACATGAAGACAACGAGATGATGCTGCCCTACACGGTGATACCGTAACCAATGAAGTAAGGCAGGTCAGCAGTTTTGCTGACCTGCCTTACTGGGTAGGCAGACTATAAATTTACCTAACTGTTATTAGTTCCCAAGGTAGCTTTTATGAAAGTACTTTCCGTTCTAGCTCTGGGTAGTGCTTGCTCAATTTCCCTGAGTTTGCTGGCTAAAGTTGCTCCTGCTTTTGCAGTGAATGAGAATAACAATAATAACTCTTTTGAAACCAGACAAATTATCTCTGGTGATAATACTGTAGATGCAGTACTTGATCCAGGGCTAGTTGATTTTTTCTCATTCTCAAATCTAACTGCGGGAAAATTATTTGATATTAAAGTCAATTCCGACCAAGTAGATTCTCTGCTAGCGTTGCTTGATATTGATAATACTCTTAACAATGGCTATAAGTTGAATGTGTTCAACGATGACAAATCTGACGTTAGTGTTTTATCTCAGTTAACGGGGAAAGTACCGGACACTGGCATTCTGGATTTCGGAGTATCTGGTGCTAATGATCTCACGGCGGTCGGAGAACCAGTTGTTGATCCTGTTACGGGGATAGTTATTAGCCGCGATTATCAACTTGGAGGGGCTCACAATGAATCTGGCTCCTATACACTGTCATTAAACACATTTGATCTTCCCCAAGCTTCTACAAACTCAAAGCTAATTAATGGTGGTTTTGAACAGGGGGATTTTAGTGGATGGGCAACGTTAGGCGAAACCAATATTGATAATCAGCAGTCAAATTTTGGTAGTGGGCCAACGGAGGGGAACTTCCAAGCTTTATTGTCAACTGCTGACGGCTCATTTAATAACTCCATTCTGGAAGAATTCTTAGGGTTAGGTCAGGGAGCATTAGATGCACTTTTGCCTATCCCACTACCACCAAGGACGGCGATTTCACAACCTCCACAAGGTTCTGCTATTCAACAAAAATTTGCTGCAAAGGCTGGGCAACGTTTAACTTTCGATTGGAATTTTCTCACTAATGAGGTAGCAGGTACTGATTTAGGTGCGGCTCTCCCCGATTTTTCCTTTGTGTCGATCAATTCTGAAGCAAACTCTATTAGTAAACTTAACTTCCTGGGTCTGGCTGCGGTTTTTGATCCTACAAACAACCCATTTAAGCCCACTGCAACAACGTTTTTTCAGGAAACTGGCTTTAATACTTTTTCCTACAAGATACCTACGGACGGAATATACAGTTTGGGAATTGGGGTATCCAATAAGTTTGATAACGATGTTGATTCGGCATTATTAGTTGACAATGTGCAAGTTGTCCCCGAACCAAGTTCTTTATTAAGTTTATTGGGTTTTGGTGTTTTAGGCGCAGGTTCATTGCTTAAACGTAAGCAACGGCAAAAAGCAGGTTTGGTCAAAAGTAGTTAGTAAATTGGATGGTTAGCAAGAGGCTCCGCCTCGATTAATTCGTTCCCAGCTTCAATCTGGGAACGAGAGCTATGGCTTTGTTAACTGGGGAGTTCAGTATCTGAATGACAGTGATAAAGCTTGTAATCATATCCATAAACTTGAGGTAAAGAGCGAGTATCAGCAAAACAATTTTGTGCTTTTAAATCTACTGCTGCCGAGAAATTCATTAGCCATAAATCAATTGGTTGTGGTAACTGAGCTATGGTTTGTTTCAGAATATTACTAGCTCGACATTCTTTACCTTCACAGCGATTCTGATTTTGATGAGCTAAAAGAAACTGAGCATTGATCGGTTTTTGTGAATTGGCTATCTGTTTGATTTCCCAGCCTATCCCCATCATTTCTCCAGTTTGGACAATACTGTTATGGGTAGTGGCAATTAGTACTGGTACTGACGAGGTTTGTTGAATTATTGGTACTAAAATATCAGGTCTATAATATTTGCGATAGCCAAGATTGCTTACTACCGTTATAGCACTTAACAATCCAATTAACCAAATTATTACTACTGCTTTTTTTCCTTTATTTATAAACAAATTGCTAGATGAAAAATTTAGCCATCTGGTTGAATTGTGAGTGCTTAGTTCTTCCCAAGATACAGCCAAGCTTGCTCCTAGTAATACGATGACCGCAGGAAAGTAGACAAAGTTATATCTAGCACCGCGTGTAATATCAAATCCTAAACCATAACTAATTATAAAAAACAAAGCGATCGCACCTAAAACAAAGATACCTAAAACCCTTATTCCTAAACTTGTTGATTCCTGCTCTAATTGTGTTTTTAACCCGCGATAGAGGATAGGTAATGCCCAAATAAAAAATATTAGCATCAACGCGCCAGAAGCAATTACTACTGATAAAGATGGTGCTTCCACTGGTAGCAACGCAATCATGGTAAGCCAAGCTGCGATACTCTGAAATATGGGATTAATTAATTGTAAAAAATTGCGATCGCCACTTTCGACCCATTGGGTCATCTCACTTTTATAAGTGTGCTGCCAAACTAGCAACCACACTAAACTTCCTGCAAATGTACCAGCAGCAACTACATATATCCGTCGCCAATTAGAGGGGTAAATATGAGTTTTTTCCACACTAATATCTGACAGCTTTGCCTTATCCCACCAAGCAAGTACTATTAAAACTATTGCCTCTGCACAAAGGGTGATGACAAAAAAGTAGTGAGTGGCAATTCCTAAACTGTTGATTATTACCCAACTAAGTACTAACCAAATTGGTATATTTTTCCGTTGTTGAATGTTTTGACAAGCAATTACTAAACAACTAATAGAAGCAATTACCCATAAAATGCCCAGGGTGTAGTGACGCGCTTCTTGAGCCAGAAAAACCCCATAGGGAGAAACCGCCATGATTGCAGCAGCTATGTGACCTACGAGTCGGGAACGAAAGGCAGCAAATCCCAAAAAATACACGCCTAGAATAGAGGATACCCCAAAAAGTGCCGGAAGCGATCGCGCTCCCCATAGAGAAATTAATCCACCTTGAGGGGGAAAGAGTTGCATCCACAAGTGAGCTAGTACAAAGTAAAGTGGCGGATGATGATCTTCTGCTAGTAAGACATTCACTACATCGCCTATACCTGCGCTGGAGTTAGGTTGTAGCGGTTGCATTAAGGCATCAAGTGCGATCGCCCCATCAAGTGGTACTGTTTTAAAACTATTACCCAAGCTAAATACCATCGTCACAAACTCATCTGTCCAAGGAGACTTGTCAGTTAATTGGGTAAAGCGTAAGATACAACCAATTACTAGCCATAGCAACAGCAGCAATAATTGAAATTGTGATTTTTTGAATAATTGATTATGATCGGTTTTGACAGCAGTTTTAAATTTCATTTAAATTGGTTATTAACATCAGCCACTCACTTTCATGAACTTAAAATTTAAATAAAAGTTCCAGTTATAGAATTATGTTATTAGATGTTACACCAGTGAAAATTTTCAATTGTTAATTAAGGTTTTCAGGTGTTCTTCATTGCTTCAAAGCTGACAACCTAATAAAAGTATCTTGGTCAAAGTTTTGATTAATACAATCTAAATATTAGCAAAATTTGTCAAACAATTATTTTAAATTTATAGCGATAATTTAAAGGATTACTTATATTTGCTTATTTAAAATAAAAATGTAAGTTTTATCGCAGAAATAGCTGACGATTAAAAATCTTTATTATATGTATATAATAATTAAATATTCCAGTTTAAGATTAAAATGCTGTTATCAAATTCATTAGTTGTTGATACGGTTTTAGGGAAAGCACTAGCTGGTAAAGAATTATCCAGCCAAGAGGCAGTTTTACTATTAAAACAAACAGATCCTTGTGTGATCGCCTCGATCAGACAAACTGCTGACGAACTACGACAAAAGCAAGTAGGCGATACAGTCACTTATGTAATCAATCGCAATATTAACTTTACTAATATCTGTGAGCAACACTGTAGTTTTTGCGCCTTTCGTCGCGATGAAGGTGAAGACGGCGCTTTTTGGTTATACACCCCTCAAATTCTTGAAAAAGCCTCTGATGCAGTAAAACGCAGCGCAACTGAAATTTGTATGCAGGGGGGACTAAATGTTAAAGCTAAAGTGGATAATGCTTCCCTACCTTATTACATCCAATTAATTAAGACAATTAAAGATCAATTTCCTGAGCTTCATCTACACGCTTTTTCACCACAAGAAGTAGAATTTATTGCAAGAGTTGATGGCATCAGCTATGCAGAAGTGATCTCAGCTTTGCGCGACGCTGGTGTTGATTCTATGCCTGGAACTGCTGCGGAAGTTTTAGATGATAAAGTGAGGCAGATATTATGCCCAGAGAAAATTAATTCTGCAACGTGGCTAGAAATTGTACAAACAGCACATCAACTAGGCGTACCGACTACTAGCACTATGCTATCTGGTCATATAGAGACAGCAGAACAGCAGATTAAGCATTTAGAATTATTGCGATCGCTCCAACAAACAACCCTTGACAAAGGTTACCCAGCTTACATTACAGAATTTATTATTCTACCCTTCGTTGGTCAAGAAGCTCCTAAACCATTACGCCGTCGTGTAGGAAGAGATCAACCAATTTTAGAAGATGCTTTACTACTAACAGCAGTTGCTCGGATATTTCTGGGAAATCATATTCCTAATCATCAGCCAAGCTGGGTAAAACTAGGTTTAGCTGGTGCTACAGAAGCTTTGAAATGGGGTTGTAACGATATTGGTGGGACTTTGATGGAAGAGCATATTACCACAATGGCTGGGGCTAAAGGTGGAACTTGTATGGAAGTAGAAACACTGCAAGAGGCGATCGCATCCTTGGGTCGTCCTGCTCAACAAAGGAATACTCTGTATCAATATATTTAAAAACCTTACGTGAGTTTACAGAATCCCCACTTCTAGTTTAAAACGCCCGAAGATAATACGGTGATGCGACTCAATACTTAAAGTTTAGTAGTAAGTAAATTCTTAAAATTTGACTTAAGTTTGATAATAGAAAGAGCTTTTAGTTACATTTTTAGTCCAGCATGACACATATTTTACTAATTGATGATGAAGAGGCATTACGTGCTAGTCTAACTTATTCTTTAGTTAAAGAAGGTTATCAGGTAACAACAGCAGCAGATGGGCGAACTGCATTAAAACTGTTTCACAAGCAAGTCCCAGATGTGATTCTTCTAGACTTGATGCTACCAGAAATAGATGGAATGGAGTTGTGCTGGCGCATCAGAGCATTTTCTCAAGTGCCTATTTTGATGCTAACAGCCAAAGATCAAGACATTGAAAAAACTTGGGGTTTAGAAGCAGGTGCAGATGATTACATCACAAAACCTTTCAATACTAGCGAACTCTTAACAAGGATAGAAACTGTTTTAAAAAGTCGTGCTGAAGGTCAAAAATCTTAAAAAACCGAAGAATAATTGTATAGTCATAATATTTTGCTCATCAAGGAGGTTAGTTAAAAATTAGTATTCGCTGGAACTCAATTTATCGCAAACTTTTAGTTACCTACGTAGCGCTCACAGTACTAGGAACGTCTATTATGGCAGGCTATCTACTGTGGTCTTTTTATGGCTATTTCATGAAAATGAGGCAGACCGACCTAAATAACTGGACTACCGCTTTGAGTGAAAATGTAGCCGATGCGCTTGAGGAAAATAATCTTGAAAGAGCAAAACTGATAGTGCAACGTTACGGTGCGCCAGAAGGAATCACTCTACGTGTGTTTGCACCAGATGGTCAGTTGCTATTTACTTCTGCCCCTGAGATAGATTGGCAAGTATCTGAATGGTTGAAAGTGCCTGGGATGAAAGAAGCCCTTCAAAATAAGTCAGTGCAAGGGGTGGCGAAAGGTGTTTTGACACAGGATGAAAGATTGTACGCAGCACAACCGATATATCGCAATGGTCGCCTGTTGGGTGTGCTGCGAATGTCAATTACTCTTGAACAGTTCCAGCGTCAGTTTCGCACAGTGATTTTCACGGCTATAGGAACGTTGCTGCTGACATTATTCTTGTGTGCGTTGATTAGTGAATGGCTTGCTCGCAATATCGCCAGACCGATTCAAGCAATGTCTAACTTCGCTATAGCTGTGGGTAGCGGTAATTTAGTGCGACTCGTTGGCTAGAAACCAATGCCCGTAAGGGTTTTTTGGAGGATTAGCCGCATGGTATCAGTCTATCGTCTTGACTGAAAATCATGACAACTGAGTGACCTTGAGGGTGTGAACCCCTCCCCTGTAGATGCCA
>DATNQB010000050.1 GCA_036702875.1 Oculatellaceae cyanobacterium
TCGATTACTATTGATTAAATCTTTTAAAGCTTGAATTCTGTTTTCTTGCGATTCAGACATCATTATTGATTTTGCTCAATTACTCTTCTATTTTATTATTCCTTACTCAGTTTGTTTCACAAATCATTTAGACTCGCTATATAAGCACAAAAATGACAATCTCGGTTGTATCGCTAGCTAGCCTATAAAGCTACTTTTTTCTCGTTTGTTAGGAAAATAAGTAAACGTAGCTGTTGCGGTCAAGTGGTTGACCTAAACAGCGATAGCGTATTGACTTGCACCAACTGTACAACTATGCTTACAATAATAACTAACCAGACAGTTATTATTGTAAGCATAGTTGTATGAATATTAGCTGGATACCTCCCCAACGGCGAAAAGGCTGGCGTGGCTATTGGGATAGCTTTGTCGGTCCGGGTGCTACCTCAACAGAAGAATGGCTGCAACTGTTGGGTGGTCTTGCACTCACCGCTGTGGCACTCCTCGTCTTCTTCCTAGAGTTTCCAGGCGAACCAACGCTCACGCAGATCGCGATCTTGACTGTGTTAACTCTTGATCTAAGTGGTGGAATCATCACTAATGCCACCTCGACGGCGAAACGCTGGTATCATCGTGAAGGTCAGGGAAGGCGGCACCACATCGTTTTTGTTCTAATTCATGGTATTCACCTTGCTTTGGTTATATGGCTGTTTCCAGGCTTGGCGTGGTGGCTCTTCCTCCTGTTCTATGGCTACCTCGTCGCCGCCACGCTCCTCGTTCTGCACACGCCTCTCTATTTACAGCGCCCAATGGCCTTCATCTGCTACGCGGGTGTCATTCTGTTCAATGGGTTGTTCGTTCCCACCGCTGGTCTTGAATGGGTGATTCCGTTCCTGTTCCTCAAATTGTTGATCGCTCACCTGCTCAAAGAAGCGCCCTTCCGTCCAGTAGAGGAGCGCCTGTTATGACTGCCGATGTGCTTCCCCTGAGCACTGCCCACCTCCTGGCTGTTACCTCGTTGTTGAGCGAGGCATTTATGAGCGACGCGGGTATGCGTGCGCTCTGCTACGATACGACGGAGGCTCACTATCGGCAATGCCTGAGTGCTTGGTTTCTTTCAACATTGCGCTTGCAGTTGGCAACGTGCCAACCAGCCTGGATTATCATCGTTGATGATATGATTGTTGGTGTTGCACTGCTGAGGAGCCGACGTACACGATTTGCGTTTTATCCCTGGCTGAGGTGGGTATTGGCAGTAGGCAGGCACTGCGGTTGGGGTACTGTCTGGCGTACCGCGTGCCATGAACGACAACGCGCGGTCTATCGACCTGCAAAGAGTCATGCGGTACTAGAGTTTATCGCTGTGCATAGAGCCTATCAAGGGAAGGGGTATGCGGCACTGTTGCTTGATCTTGTGCAGCAGTGGAGCAAGACTCAAGCTTTCTTAGGAGGTGTCTGGTTAGAAACAACCAGGTTACGGAATATAGCCTTCTTTGAACACTTCGGGTACATAGTGACGGGGCAAATGCCGTTTGAGCAAGGCACGGCGTTCTTTCTGTTTCGGGCTTGTGATTGAGCGAGGAGTATAACAATGCCGCGACCAGATATGCGTGCAGAACGCATACCGCAAATTATCCAGGCCGCCATGGTGGTCTTTGCACGCAACGGCTTTGCTCAGACACGCATGGAAGACATTGGCCACGAAGCTGGCTTGTCAAAAGCCACCCTGTATCTCTACTTCGCCAGTAAAGAGGACGTGATTGTCGCAATTCTCCAAACTTTTTTTGAACAGGGCTTCACCGACCTCATTGCCTTACATACCTCAGCTAGCCCAGTGTCCAAGAGTCTGATCGGCTGGACTCGTCAGAGGATGCAGGAGGTGCAGGAAAATGCAGCATTCCTCAGTATCGGGTTTGAGTTCCATGCGATCGCGTCCCGCAAACCAGCAACGCGACAGGTATTGCAGCGCTATTATCACCAGTATCAAACTAGCATCGCGGCACTGATCCACAAAGGGATTGAGCTCGGCGAGTTTCAGCCCACAGATGCACAAGAAATGGCGATGGCAATCATCAGCATCTATGAGGGGTTGACAGTCCTATGGATGCTGGATGCTGCCACAATTGATCTCGTAGGGGTTGCTGAACGGACAGTGCAATTATTGCTGGAAAGTATTGCAAAAGCTGCCTAACGACCAAGTTCACCCGCCATCGGAATCCGAAGCGGTTCGTGCAGTTTCTTCTTAAGATTGAATCATTGTTAATTTCCTGATATAAATCCTCTGTTTTATGCTGCGAGATACCGTTAAATCATTGGTTGGATAATTAATAGACACTATTAAAAGAGAATAATGAGGGAAAAACGACAAAACCGTTGTTCTGAGCATAGTTAACTTGCTCCCTTTGCGTATGACCCATCAACTAATGTAGGAACGCAATCACTGACATTTATCTCTAATGCTAAATCAACATCTTGTTCAAAGCCTCGCTCAATAAGTTCTTTACCAGAACCACACTGCTTCATTAGACGTTCCAGAGATTGACGAACACCTCGATATGCCCCAACTGGCAATTGCGCTTCTGGTGACAAGTTGCCTTCAAGATAACTGATAATTGCTCCTGCTCCAATGAAATCTTCAAATGAGGGACGAAGGCTCCCATCACTCCATTTCTCTCCTGCTGGGACAACAGCAATTCGTCGTCCATATTTCATGGCAGCTAAAGCAACGGCTCTACAATTTCTCAAACATCCGGTTAAAGTCGGAGTCGCTGCTGTTGCCAAGCTGAGAAAAGAACCGTTAGGAGAAGGAAGTACCAAGCGGGTTCCTTTGCTGATGGAGAGCAATGAAGCGGGAGACAACGAATAACGGCTGCTACCGCGTTGATCTGCTAGTTCTGCATCAACAGACTGAGCAAATGCTTTAGCAGACTCATCTTTCCACTGATAGGGAAAAATAATCGCCTCTCGACTATTAGCAATATCAATGCAAGTCGAAAATGAGAGGACATCGATGATGACAACTACATCACTTATAGGAGCTAACTGCAAAACGCCTCTAACTCCCCACTCACACCGAATCTCAAAATCAGCTTGGTTAAAGTTCATAAAAGATGACGTTTATCGGCTAATTAAACCAATCCAAAACATAGTAAATTCCTGAATATTCAGGAAGTAATTGTTTGGCGTGTAAAGGAACATTTGGTAGTTCCAAAATTCCTGCATCAGCAATCAAATGATTTACCTCAATAGTTTCTTAATTTGCCCCACAGAATAGTTTAGCAAGCCTTCGCGGTCACCTAATCATTGTATTATTGCTCTTTGAGCAAACTGATTTACTCATATTAGTTACTAACTGTTGTAGCAGTTTTAACTATTTTAAGATTGAAAACTGTTTGTAGTAATGAAAGCTATTAAAATAGTGGAAGTTATTAAAATAGTGAAAGCTGTTTTACTACTGATTACAGGGATAAAATAAACCCCCTTTCAGTCATCGTCTCTAATACCTAAAGGGCGGTAGCCCTATTGTTAGCCGTTGCAACTGCGGGTGTTAGTTAGATCTAGCCAAATTAGCTACAAAGCCTGGTCGCGTGATTCTACTACTGAACTGTAGATAACTCTTGACTATTAGGGTAGGGGAAGCAGGGAGAACAAAAATTTTTTATTTGATGAAAAAATAACCAAGGACTTTAACCAATCAGAATTTGAGCAAGAAGATTGGGATTAATACAACGTGCGAAATAAAGAGTGCGATATAAATAAAATTAATCCACCAGAGAGGTACTGCCCCTCCTATTGCCGCGTTATCAGCACGGTGCCTCGCTTTTCGGCCTCTGGTGGATGAAAAACGGAAGATGAAGGAATCGAACCTTTACAGTTTCCTGTACCCTGGTTTTCGAGGCCAGTTGCCATCCCTTTAGCGGCATCTTTCTTCCATGTTTGGGGTGACTGACGAGAGTTGTTGGCGAAGCCTGCGCGTAGCGCATACTCGCTAACACTGGTGTCACAAACCAGCCCCTCCGCCGCTTCGGGTTCAGTCACAGTGGATCTGATGGGATTTGAACCCATAACCTCCTGTGTGCAAAACAGGCGCTCTATCCAGTTAGAGCTACAGACTTCAGGGGGCGACAAGCGCCCCCAAAGCCTGATGTGCTTTGCACATCAGGGTTCAGCCCTTATCAAAAAACTGTCAGCTTATTGACAACAAGCTCTCTATAGAGAAAAAAGTATCAAACTGTGATAAAAAAGAACGGTC
>DATNQB010000051.1 GCA_036702875.1 Oculatellaceae cyanobacterium
CAAACCTCCAGCTAAAGCAACAGCTAAAGCCAAACCTCCAGCTAAAGCAACAGCTAAAGCCAAACCTCCAGCTAAAGCAACAGCTAAAGCCAAACCTCCAGCTAAAGCAACAGCTAAAGCCAAACCTCCAGCTAAAACTGCAACAGCTAAAGCCAAACCTCCAGCTAAAGCAACAGCTAAAGCCAAACCTCCAGCTAAAACTGCAACAGCTAAAGCCAAACCTCCAGCTAAAACTGCAACAGCTAAAGCCAAACCTCCAGCTAAAACTGCAACAGTAGCTAAAGCCAAACCTCCAGCAAAAGCTGCGGCACGTCCAAAATCGCCTACGGCAGCCAGAAATGCGGCTAATTTAGGCTCACAGTTAGGAGGTACAACTGCTACTACGCCCGCGCGCGCAACTAATGCCGCTCGCCCTGCTGTGCCACCTCAGATTAATAATGCTGCTAGCCCTAGTGCCTTCCCTGGCACTCCCTCGGCAGTTGGTTTAGGTACACAGATTGGAACTCCAGGTGTGGGGAGTAATAGTACACTGCCGACTATTCCTGCTCCTATTTTTAGACCGGAACTGCCAAAACTACCAGAGCCAGAACTGGCAAGGGCAGTGGCAATCACAGGAGTGGTGCAAATAGGTGATACTACTCAAGCAATTGTGAAAGCACCTAATGAATCAACTAGCCGCTACGTTAAAGCAGGCGATCGCATTTCTAATGGGCAGGTTTTAATTAAGCGGATTGATATGAATGAAGGGCCAACTCCAATTGTTGTTTTGGAACAGTACGGAATCGAAGTACCTCTTAGGGTAGGTGACAATCAGCAAGGTACTTCCACTACAGGGCAACCTTGAGGCTAGTTCAGCGAACAGTTATCAGTAACCAGTTATCAGTTGCTTAAATTTGAGCTAACTTATATCTGGTTACTGATTTTTTTATGTGTTGGAGTGGAAATGACGCAGCGGTTAGTTTTAAATCAAGGGCGATCGCAAATTTATTCTCCTGGTTTACCGTTGGCTGTATACCGGGAAGTCGCTGCACATTTACGTCAAGTTGAGGGAGTAAATACAGGTTTACTTCCCCAGCAATCTCAGAAGTTTGATTACAACGATAGTCAGATTGGGGCTTTATGGATTGAGTTTTCGGCTGTTGCTGATGCATCTAGTAGAGAACAAGTTGAGCAAATCTTGGCTTATTATGGCGATCGCTATTCCCCTTGGGAACAGTGTTGAGATTAACCAGTGATCGTTACGGAGATGGGGAGTTAGAGTCAGAAGGTGTTAATTTATTAACTGGTCACTGGTAACTGCTCACGGCTAACTAATTAATGGGTACTATTCAAGCTTTACGTGGTACACGGGACATTCTGCCGGATGAAATTGGCTATTGGCAACGGCTAGAAGCTGTTGCACGGGATATTTTAGGGAAAGCAACTTATCGAGAAATTCGTACACCAATATTTGAGCAAACTGATTTGTTTAAACGTGGTATTGGCGAAGCTACTGATGTAGTTGGCAAAGAAATGTATACGTTTAAAGATAAAAAAAATCGCTCAAATACCCTACGCCCTGAAGGTACTGCTGGGGTAGTACGCGCTTATATTGAAAATGGTTTGCACGCGCAAGGTGGATTACAGCGCCTTTGGTATACGGGCGCAATGTTTCGTTACGAAAACCCGCAAGCTGGTAGACAACGACAGTTTCATCAGCTAGGTGTGGAAGTTTTGGGAAGTGCTGATCCACGGGCTGATGCAGAAGTAATTGCGATCGCTACTGATATTCTGCGAACTTTGGGTTTAAAAAATCTCCATCTTAATCTTAATTCTGTCGGCAATTTAGAAGACCGTCAGCGTTATCGTCAAGCATTAATTGATTATTTAACACCATTCAAAGATCAGTTAGATCCAGATTCCCAAGATCGTTTAAGTCGTAATCCTTTAAGAATTTTAGATAGTAAGGATGAAGGCACACAAGCAATTGCGAAAGATGCGCCGAGTATCTTAGATTATTTAAGTGCAGACTCGCAACGTCATTTTGAGCAAGTACAACAATTATTAACTAATTTAGGGATTAGTTACGAGTTAAATCCGCGTTTGGTACGTGGTTTAGATTATTACACTCACACAGCATTTGAAATTATATCGGATGATTTAGGGGCGCAAGCAACTGTTTGTGGTGGCGGTCGTTATGATGGGTTGGTAGCACAATTAGGTGGAGTAGATACGCCTGCTGTTGGTTGGGCAATGGGTTTAGAACGTTTAGTTTTATTGTTGCAACAGTTACAAACTAAATCACAACCAGTATTAGATTTTTATGTGGTTTCTAGAGGTACTAACGCTGAGTCTCAAGCTTTAGTATTAGCTAATAAGTTGCGTAATGTTGGCTTTAGTGTGGAATTAGATTTAAGTGGTAGTGCATTTAAGAAACAATTTGCACGCGCTGATAAAAGTGGGGCGGTTGCTTGCTTGATTTTGGGTGATGAAGAAGCAGAAAACCACACTGTTAAATTGAAGTGGATGGTGTCTAAAGAACAAAGTGCGATCGCGCAAGCTGATTTATTAGCAAAAACCGATGATTTACGCGATCAAATTGCTGCTTTAAGAACTAAAATAATCTAAATTTGTATATCCTTTTAAACAATCTCTCCCTGAATGTGCTGTAAACAGAAAGCACAAATAGGGAGATGTTTTGTTTTATATGATTTACCTAAACTATACGCCTCTTCTGTCATTTTCCGAAAGATTTTACAATTTATAAGTTCTGTAAGTGTTGTATGAAAAGCGATCGCTGAGTTATTTCTTAATAAAAATTATACAAGACAACCATCGGAAATTCTGCTATTGATCCGCAATGCTTGGTAGATTACCAAGATTAATTCAATGGATTACCAGCGAACGAAAGCTAGGGGAGAGCTTACTTATTTATTCCAAAAAAATAAAAAGGTGATTGAGAGAACTTGCAACTCGTCATCGTCTGGGAATTCAGTATAAACCCCAAGGTTTATTTTCAAAAAACTGGCTAGACTTCGGGTAACGTTGCGAAGGTCAGATCATCTTGACAATAAATTCCACCTTAGAATCTGCTTCCTCAGAAAATTTTTATTTTTTCGCTCCAAATTATATGGAGACTACAATCCCAACAGAAACTATTATTTCTGTCGAGCAACAGCCGACTCTTGATAAACAAGCTATTCGTTCCAGCCTCAAAGCATCTAGCTGGGATGGCGTATTTGCGGCTATCTTTACTAGCATCACTGGTGGCGTTTTACTGAGTAACTTTCTGTTGCAGCTAGGCGCAAGCCCAATTGAAATTGGGATGGTCTCCTCAGTGCCAATGGTAGTAAATTTGCTGCAACCCGTAGGCGCGTATCTCTCAGAACGCACTACCTCTCGTCGTTGGTATGGGATTTGGATCTACGCTCCAGCACGGTTACTATGGTTAACTTTAGTCTTAATTATTTTTTGGAATTGCTGGCATCACATGGAGTCACACACTTTAGTGATTTTGACTCTAGTGATGGTATTGATCACAAATCTGATGGGAGCTTTTGGCAGTGCTTCCTGGCTAAGTTGGATGGCGGCGTTAGTTCCTCAAAAGTTGCGGGGACGCTATTTTGGCGTGCGGAATAGTGCCACTAGCTTAACTAATCTCATTGGTGTACCACTAATGGGTTTAGGAATATCTGTTTTCCCTGGAGGTACTATTCAAGGCTATAGCCTATTCTTGCTACTGGGAGTTGTAGCAGGGCTGATGAGTTTAGGATGTCAGTTGCAGATGGCAGATGTTAATCCGCAACAGCAGGCAGTACTAGGAAATCAAAGCTTATGTGTAGACGAGATTAAAGATTCAAAGGCTTTCCCGCTTCCACTAAGCTTTGATCCTAACTTTTTGCGCTTTCTGCTTTATGTGATGTGTTGGGCATTTGCTGTGAATGTTTGCGCCCCCTTCTTCAACCTCTATCTGCTGGACAACTTGGGTATAGATGTTAAATGGGTAACCATTTATAGCAGTTTGATGGCTGGGGCTAGTTTGCTCATGTTGGTGGTGTGGGGGAAACTAGCAGACAAAATTGGCAACCGTCCAGTTTTATTATTAGTAGGGATAGTAGTAGCATTAACACCTTTACTTGGCTTAGGAACTAGCAATAACTCTGTTTGTGTTTGGGTTTGGTTCCCACTTTTACACTTGCTTATTGGTGGAACTAATGCTGCCATTGATTTATGCAATAACAATTTGCTGATGGCAGTAGCACCTAAGAATAATCAAGCTACTTATTTTGCTACGGTTGCGGCTGTTGCTGGAGTAGGTGGCGCGCTAGGAACTACAGCAGGAGGGTTTATAGCTGAATTTTTAGAATACGGTGGTTTGCCTGGTTTGTTTGCACTATCTTCTGTGCTACGGCTGGCAGCGTTATTGCCTCTGATGTTAGTTCAAGAGAAACGTAGCCAAAGCTTGATGCAGGTAATACGATCGCTCTTACCTATCAAACCTCAATTTGTTCCCATTCCCGCCCTGCAATTGGTTCCTCGGTCAAAATAGAAAAAATTCAAGAAAAATTAAACAGGTCACAATGAAGGTAGATTGATAATTTAATTTTTCAATTTATTTAGCCCCAAGCGCCCAAATAGCATGAACCCTGTTGACTATCTCCGCATCAGCTTGATTGACCGTTGTAACTTTCGGTGTCAGTACTGTATGCCGGAAGGGTCAGAATTAAACTATCTTCTGCGCCAACAGTTACTAACTAATGAAGAACTGCTGACGCTGCTGCAAGAAGTATTTATACCAGTAGGATTTACTAAGTTTCGTTTAACTGGTGGGGAACCGCTACTACGCCCAGGGGTGGTTGATTTGGTGAGTGCGATCGCATCTCTACCCCAAACTCAAGATTTATCCTTAACTACCAATGGCTTTTTACTCCCACACATGGCGCAAGACCTCTACAATGCTGGTCTGCGGCGAATTAATATTAGCCTAGATTCACTGGTTGCAGAAACCTTTGACCAAATTATCGGCAATCGTGGTCGCTCTCGTTGGCAGGAAGTTTGGGCTGGCATTCAAGCTGCCCACAGAGTAGGTTTTGACCCTCTCAAACTGAATGTAGTAGTAATTCCCGATGTAAATGAGCAGGAAGTTGTAGATTTAGCTGCTCTTAGTATTGAGCGCCAATGGCATATCCGCTTCATTGAATTTATGCCAATTGGCAACGCTGAAATGTTTAATACTCGTGGTTGGATACCTTCAGAAGAATTAAGACAACGCATTCGTGATGTTTATGGTTTGACAGAATCACAAGTACGTGGTAATGGCCCCGCAGATATTTTCCAAATTCCAGGTGCTAAAGGCACACTAGGATTTATTAGTCAGATGTCAGAATGTTTTTGCGATCGCTGTAACAGAATGCGCTTATCAGCCGATGGCTGGTTGCGCCCCTGTTTGCTGAACGAAACAAATCAAATTGATTTAAAAACCGCCCTCCGTACTGGCATAGCTCCAGAGCAACTCAGAGAGCAAGTGGGACAGCTACTAGCTATCAAACCAGAAATTAACTTTAAGCAACGTGACTCCGGTGCTATTGGTGCATATACACGCACAATGTCGCAAATTGGTGGCTAAAAGCTATCAGCCTTCAGCAGTCAGCTTTGTAGTTGACTTGCTGCTTTTCTTCACTTACTTAGATCAACCTGAGAAATATCAGGAACCCAATAGCTGATAGCTGATAGCTGATAGCTGACAGCAAATTTTATGCTTGACGTGAGTAGTACTCAACAACTAGCAGTTCGTTGATAGTCAAAGCTACCCATTCACGCTCAACCAAACTGTTAACCTTACCAGTGAGAGTGGTTTTGTCAAACTCTAGGTGGTTAGGAACGTTAGCTAAACCAGGATTCTGTAGGTTTTGTTGTACACGCTGGCGGGAAGCCTCGCGGTTTCTGACAGAAATTACTTCACCAGCACGGCATTGGTAGCTGGCAATATCTACCACACGACCATTAACGGTCACATGACCATGATTCACAAGCTGGCGGGCTGCTGGAATGGTAGGAGCCATCCCCATGCGAAATACGGTGTTATCCAAGCGCATTTCTAGCAGTTGCAGTAATACCTGACCCGTAGAACCACTGGCACGACGCGCTCTGCGGACATAACGCAGCAGTTGTCTTTCGGTTATGCCATAGTTAAAGCGTAGTTTTTGCTTTTCTTCTAGGCGGATAGCATACTCTGAACGCTTTTTGCGGTTCTGACCGTGCTGACCAGGTGCGTAGGCACGGCGTGCAGTTTTGCGGGTTAAACCAGGTAGGTCGCCCAAGCGACGGACAATCCGTAAGCGTGGGCCTCGATATCGCGACATATAACTTCCTCTGTTGGCTCCTAATTAAACTTTACCCAAAAGTTCTAGTTTTACATACTTCTATCCTAAGTGTATAGAGTCTTAGGAAAAAATTTGTTAGACCAGTGAACAATCAACAATGAACAGCCAACAGATTTATGACAGTTTCAAACTTGAGAATTGTGTCCATGATTCCCAGTGCTACTGAGATTGTTGCCGCTTTGGGATTAACGGATGCTTTAGTTGGGCGATCGCACGAATGCGACTATCCCCCAGAAATTCAAAATCTACCAGTTTGCACCCAAGCACGATTAGATTCTAATCAACCCAGTGCTGCTATTGACAACAGTGTAAATGATTTGTTGAAGTCTGCACTCAGTATATATGATATTAAAGTTGATGTTTTAAAACAATTACAACCAACTCACATCCTGACACAAGATCAGTGTGATGTCTGTGCTGTTAGTCTTGCAGATGTAGAAAAAGCAGTTGCTCAATTAACAAATAGTCAGCCGCAAATTATTTCCTTACACCCTAATTTATTAGCTGATATTTGGACAGATATTGAAACCGTTGCTTCTTTGCTGAATGCTGATTCTAACCGCTTAATAGAAGACTTACAAGCTCGCGTAAAAATTTGTGAGCAAAAAACACAAGCACTGATGGAAACTAAGCAGCCAACTGTTGCTTGTATTGAGTGGACTGACCCTTTAATGTTAGCAGGCAATTGGATTCCAGAAATGGTGACAATTGTGGGAGGTCAACCACTATCTGTAGTATCAGGTCAAGCATCCCCAAAATTCGCCTGGGAATCTTTAATCGCAGCTAATCCAGATATTATTATTTTTATGCCTTGTGGTTTTAATTTAGACCGCACACGCCAAGAAGCGCAAGTATTAGCGCAACGGACAGAATGGGAAAATTTACGTGCAGTTCAAACAAAAAGAGTATACATTACTGATGGTAATTGGTACTTTAACCGTCCAGGGTCAAGATTAGTAGACTCTGTAGAAATTCTTGCAGAAATTTTACATAATGAAGTCTTCAGTTATGGATACGAAGGTAAAGCATGGCAGCATTTTTAGCCTGCGGCAATTACATACTGGTCTAAACATTTAACCATTATTCTGAAAACAAAAGTGAGTATGACATTGCCATACCCACTTATTTATATAAATTGGAGCGTAAGGTTAAGAGATAGATGCAAAGAATAATTTTATTGAGGCGTAGAAATGTCAGGAATACCTTGAATATTGGGAGCGGGCAAAATGCTTTGCTCTGTATCTGATGCCGATGGTTGAGGGTCAGGATTTTCTACATTTAGTACTGCATTAGGCGCATTAGTGAGAAACTGAATGGCAACTGCTACCTCCCGAAAGGGGCGATTTTGAAGGTAGTTAATTAATGCTTCTCTTTGTTGCTCAGTAATTAAATAAACAGTTTGTTGAACTTTAGCCATAGTGGGTTATCTCCCTATATTTATTCAGTAGAATGATAATCTGTTCTACACTTTGTTTGCAAGCTTCTTGCTTTCAAACATTCTGCTAGATAGAGGCTGGTAATACATGAGTGTTTTCACTGAATTAAGTTAAAAATCCCAACTGTGTAAGTTCTGAGTAACTACCGAAGCGCTGCTGCAAGCAGATCGCACATTCGCCAGTAAAATCAAATAGCACGCCGTTAAACTCGATAATTTATGTCTGCACCACTGGTACTTAACCTGTTAGAAGGTTCCGTCTCTTTTAGCTTTACCCCTGAAGCGGCTAAAGAATTACAGTCTACTCTCCATGAACTAATGCAACGCCTAAAAGCTAAAGTTGCGGCTGCATCTAGTGGGGCTACTGGTAGACCAACTCCCCAAAAGTCAGTGGAATATCAATATACTGGTGATGTCTTTCTAGAAATTTTCTGCAATCCTAATATTTGGGCTACTCCGTTTGCAGCTAAAGTTTTGATTACTCTGCGCGATGACCGTATTCGTTTGACTACTGAAGCAGAATTAACTCGTGTGGTTGATGATGTTAGTCAATATCTGGAAAATGTAGGGTAGTTTATTGCTTAGATGTCAAAATTGAGTTCATTATCTTCCGACAGGAAGATTGCTTTAACGTTCCGATTTGCCAACAATACACAAGAGTCTAGGCATTAGTGCTTCCTTGATTGGTAGCACTAGGTCTATCTCTAGTCGTCAGAAGAATAGCAAGCTTCGGCTTGTGATATTTTGATCACAACTGTCAAACATACATTAATCATTACTACTCAGAGGATATATGAACTCTGGTAATCTGCTTCAATTAATGCAAAAAGGGTTACGCGTCACTTTAGGCGCGACAACTTCTTTGGTGGAAACTATACAAGACCCTCAAAAGCGAGAACAAAATCTTTCTCAGCTTAGGTCAGAGTTAAGTGAAAAAGTACAAGAGTGGGAAGAAAAAGGGGAGGTTACTGAGCAATCTGCTCGGAGTTTTGTTGACTCTTTCGTGAGACAACGAAACAATCCTAGTTCTTCTACGACAGCAGAAAACCCCTATGAATCGGTAACACCTCCCAACTCACCGACTCCACCAAACGTGCAGCAAGATCTTCAGGAATTAACTGATCAATTAGCTGCTTTAAGGTCTGAGTTGGAGAAGTTACGCGAGACTGAGTGATGATGTTCTTTTTGCCTTAAGGAAGTATGCAATATTTGTGTACTTCCTCAAGGTAAGTATTCAGTCGCAAACTATTACCAGCTTGGCAGCTAGGATTTGAGCATTTTTTATTCCAAGCATCTTCTCAAAAGTAGTTGACAACTGCCATACACGCTTAAATTGCCACCAATAATTTTGAATTAAATTGGTGCTTAATCTGAAAAATGATGGAGTACAAACAATGCCAGAGCAAAGTAGGGATATAAGATTTGATATCCTGAAAACTCTAGGGCTTTTTTGTATTATTCTTGCTCACTCAAATCCACCCAAAATTATTTTTCAATTACGGAACTTTGATGTTCCACTTATGGTTATTATATCTGGAACGCTTTTTTCTTGCTCGTTCCAAAATCAGCAATATTCATTATTTGATTATTTAAAAAAAAGAATCCCTCGACTGTTAGCTCCAGTATGGTTATTCCTGACTTTCTTTTTTATTTCTAGTTATTTTTTATATACAATAGTCGGAAAAAATTATCCATTTTCTTTCAAAAATATTTTTGAAAGTTTCTTACTTTTAGAAGGAATTGGCTATGTTTGGATTATTCGTATTTTTATCCTGATGGCGATCATTTCCCCAGTTTTTTTTAGATTCTACAAATACTTGAATAGTGACATTCGTTTTTTCTCCATAATTTCTTTAGCATACGCCTGTTATGAAGTTATATTTGATCTGACTAAAAATTTTCAAGTCTCAGTAAATATAATAAATCTTTTTATAAAAAATTATTTTTTCTTTATCGTTCCATACGGATACTTATTAGGCATTGGTATAATTTTAACAAAAATTAATAGGAAGTTTTTATTAGCTATATTACTATTTTTTTTTAACAATTTTTTTAAGTCTGGCTCTGTATAACTTTTCTATAGCAGGCAAATTCGTAGAAACCCAGATAGATAAATATCCGCCAAGAATCTATTATCTTTCTTATGCAATAGCTATTTCAACGATAGCTTTCTTGGTTGTTGATAAAATTTGGAAAAAACATTATATATCCTTAATAAGTAAATTTTCTGTTGTAATTAAATCGATAGAATTCGTAAGCTCATCTTCTTTATGGATATACTTGTGGCATATTTACTTGTTTTTCTTGTGGAATGGGATTCTACAAAATTTTTTGCCTATCAAAAAAAATTTTGTAGTGACTTTTCTTATAGTTACTTTTACAGCTATTGCAATAACATTCTTTCAGAAAAAAATATTTACTCAAATAATTGCAAATACCCGATGGGGAAAAAACAATTCTGAGATAATAACTACACTTTTTTTGAAGTAGCCTAATCACTTCTTCTTTCCTCTACTTACCTACTAATCAACTGCCTAAAACCTGCTAACTTTCGCTCTGTTTCGGCTAGACGAAGCTGCTGAAATTACCTGTTGTAATAGTAGGGAATAGCATCAAGACAGAATCAAATGTCATTTTAGCGGTAAGAGTAAAAATTTCAGTTAATAAAATCACTAATTAATTAAAAAACCTGCTCAAAAGTTAATGAGCCTAGTGTAATTACACTAGACTCATTTTAGGTTGAGAGTTTGAGCACTCAATGAATTAAATTTCAAAAAATTAATAGTTCACAACTAAGGGTGGACAGATTTCGCAGGTTGAAATTTTTACCTTCAACTATCAACGCATCATTACTTGACCTTTGTTTGGCTTGACTCTTTTCACAGAAGTACTTTGCCACTTTTATTTCGTCTAAGTTGAGCTTCTTACTGCGATCGAGCTTCTGACAGGAGACACCACGTCTTAGCTCTTTGGTTGGTTTATCCAGTTGCTTATTCCTGGTTGGTGCCTACTATTTAAATTAGCATAAGGGCTATTAACATCAATTAGTTGTTTACGAAAATTTACAGAATTTAGTTTGGTAAATCTACATTAGACCAAATAGCCTAAAAAACATTTAAGGCTTAGTCAGGATTGACTAAGCCTTTGAACTCTGAATAATTAAGTGAGTAAACAAATAAATCACAACTAGGGTGGACAATAATCGCAGCTTTGCTGTTTTACTTCCAGCATAGTTAAACCTGATAAAACCATTACTTGGCTTTACTTTCCTTTCACAGAGCATATTGCCATTGACATTATGCTTGATTAACTATCGCTGCTTTTGGGTTACAGACCGGAGACACCGATGTCTAAATTACCCCTTATTTATTAAGCATCCTCCTTTATTTCTTAACTACCTGGTGTCCATTTTTAAGTTAACACCTTCTCCGTGTTAGAAAACACTTATTTAATTAAACTTTATGGCTGTTTACAAACCTCAATAAATAGACATCTATAGAAATTAAAGGTGCGTGACTTAAAACCATTGTAGAGACGTTGTATACAACGTCTCTACGGTAACTATGAGAGGAAATCTCTAATATTTACCGTAGAGCAGACTGGTTGAAGTACTCTAAGTTCAAAATAGAGATTAACTGCCAGCTTGCGTAAACAAATGTAAAAATAGATAAACGAGTTAAATTAAATGACTAGCTAGTTTAATCTAAATACTTATGTCTTCTTCCCCACAGTACCGTAGCGGTAACGAAATTCGGCAAATATTCCTAGACTTCTATGCTCAACGTGGGCATCAAGTTCTGCCTAGCGCTTCTCTAGTACCGGAAGATCCTACCGTACTGCTGACAATTGCGGGGATGCTGCCGTTTAAACCTATTTTTCTGGGGCAGAGAACTTCTGAATTTCCCCGCGCTACTTCTTCGCAAAAATGTATTCGGACAAATGATATTGAGAATGTGGGACGGACTGCACGTCATCACACATTCTTTGAAATGTTGGGTAATTTCAGCTTTGGAGATTATTTTAAGGAACAAGCGATCGCATGGGGTTGGGAGTTATCCACAAAAGTATTTGGTTTATCCTCAAAAAACTTAGTTGTCAGCGTCTTTGAAAAAGATGACGAAGCGTTTGCGATTTGGCGCGATCAAATCGGCGTTCCCGAAAAGCGGATTAAACGCATGGGGGCAGATGATAACTTTTGGGTATCTGGCGCAACTGGCCCTTGTGGCCCTTGTTCAGAAATTTACTATGATTTTTACCCAGAAAAAGGTGATGAGAATATAGATTTAGAAGATGATTCTCGGTTCATTGAGTTTTATAACTTGGTGTTCATGCAAGATAACCGAGATGCAGAAGGCAATTTAACACCTTTGCAAAATAAAAATATTGATACGGGCATGGGTTTGGAACGGATGGCGCAAATCCTCCAAAAAGTGCCAAATAATTACGAAACTGATTTAATTTTCCCGATTATTAAAACGGCAGCGGAAATTGCAGGGCTTGATTATGCCCAGAGTGATGAGAAAACGAAGGTATCTTTAAAGGTAATTGGGGATCATGTGCGGTCGGTTGTTCACATGATTGCGGATGGTATCCGCGCTTCTAATGTGGGTCGTGGTTATGTGTTACGGCGATTAATTCGGCGGGTGGTGCGTCATGGGCGGTTAATTGGGATTTCTGGAGAATTTACGCCACAAGTTGCGGAAAGTGCGATCGCACTATCTGAATCAGCTTATCCCAATGTGCGTTTGAAAGAAGCTGCAATTAAAGCGGAATTGCAATTAGAAGAAAACCGCTTTCTGAAAACTCTGGAACGTGGCGAAAAACTTTTAGAAGAAATTATCGCCCAAATTAAACAACAAGGTAAGCAAGAAATTAGTGGGGAAAGTGCCTTTACTTTATATGACACTTACGGCTTCCCATTAGAATTAACTCAAGAAATTGCTGAAGAACAAGGTCTTACTGTCGATCAGACAGGTTTTAAGACGGAAATGCACAAGCAAATCGAACGCGCTAAGGAAGCACACGAAACGATTGATTTAACTGTGCAAGGTTCTTTAGATAAGTTAGCGGAACATATCCACGCAACTGAGTTTTTGGGTTACAAACAAGTTGCTGCTAATGCCAAAATTGAAGTTTTGTTGGTAGGTGGTAAATCGGTAGAGGAAGCAGAAGCAGGAACAGATGTGCAAATTGTCCTCGATAAGACACCATTTTATGCGGAGTCAGGGGGACAAATAGGCGATCGCGGTTATATTTCTGGTGATGCAATTGTAGTGCGGATAGAAGATGTGAAGAAAGAATCAGATTTCTTTGTTCACTTCGGACGCATTGAACGGGGTACATTACGAGTAGGTGATGCAGTCAACGCCCAAATTGATCGTAGTTGTCGCCGTCGCGCCCAAGCAAATCATAGTGCAACTCACTTATTGCAAGCTGCTTTAAAGAAATTAGTTGATGAATCAATCGGACAAGCTGGTTCACTGGTATCTTTTGATCGCCTACGCTTTGACTATTCCTTTAGCCGTGCGTTAACACCGGAAGAGGTACAACAAGTAGAAGAACAAGTTAATACTTGGATTGCTGAAGCGCATACTGCCCACATTGAGGTAATACCAATAGCAGAAGCGAAAGCTAAGGGTGCGATCGCGATGTTTGGTGAAAAATATGGCGATGAAGTGCGGGTGTTAGATTTCCCTGGTGTTTCAATGGAACTTTGCGGGGGAACTCATGTTAGCAATACTGCGGAAATAGGAGTATTTAAAATTATCTCCGAAACTGGTGTTGCTGCGGGTGTACGGCGGATTGAGGCGGTTGCAGGGTCTTCTGTACTAGATTATTTAAATGTACGGGATAAGGTAGTTAGGGAATTAAGTGATCGCTTTAAAGCTAAACCCGAAGAATTACCTGAACGTATTACCAACATCCAAAACGAACTCAAAACAACGCAAAAAGAACTAGAAACCCTCAAAGGACAACTTGCTGTTGCTAAATCCGATCAATTATTAGGGCAAGCTAAATCAGTAGGCGATTTTAAATTTATAGTCGCTGAGATGGAAGGTGTAGATCCAGAATCTCTTAAGACAGCCGCAGAAAGATTAGTGCAAAAATTAGGTGAAGGCGCGGTTATTTTAGGGTCAATTCCTGAGCCAGATAAAGTTAGTTTGGTAGCAGCATTTAGTCCTGCTGTCAACAAAAAAGGCTTACAAGCTGGTAAATTTATTGGTGCGATCGCTAAAATCTGCGGTGGCGGTGGCGGTGGCAGACCTAACCTTGCTCAAGCAGGTGGACGCGACCCCAATAAATTAAAAGAAGCCCTCGAAACCGCAGGGCAACAGATGGTTGATCTGCTGGGTAATTAAACAATACGCTAAATATAACGGATGGTTGATCTGCTTGGTAACATAAATGTGGCAACTTACAGATAACTTATCCGTTACATCTTCTCCCCTCTCTCCTCCCCCCTCCTAATATGGCTAAAATAAACCCCTACACCCTCCAAATGCAAGTTACCCGTATGTTCCAAGACGGGCAAGGCTTCTTTGCAACCATGAAAGTACAAGATTGGCTGCGGGAACGCAACGAAGATCCCGCAACCTACGATATTATCTTTCATCAAAAACCCGCACCACCAGGATCAAAAGAAGTAATTTCTATTGAAATTGAACTGCGTCGCAAAGATGGCAAACCTGTAGATTCTTGGTTGCAAGAACAAGTAAATCATCACGCCTAAATAAAAAATAGCCTGCATAGGCTACGGATTGAAATGTAATAGTTAATAGAGGTAGCGTTTACACGCAATTATCGAACAATTGTAATATTTTCCCACTTCAAGGAAGGTTTACGTTTTTTCTCGATGGACTTGTAATATTTCACGTAATTAACTAATCGGTATTGGTACATAAATTTGAGTTTACCCATTGATTTAGGATTTTGCCCGTAGTTGTTCCCACATGGCATAGATGCCCAAATACCACCAACTTTGCAGACAGCATTTTCAAAGCGTCCAGCTTTTACATCTGCGATCGCACCTTTTTGGATAATAAAATATAATGCTATTTTGTCTTGAGAAACTGGTGAAAAATCTTTTAATTTCAACTTATATTTTAAGCTATCCCAATTAAAATCCATGACTTGGTAGCGCCCAGCCGCCGTTGAACAAACGATGCGTCTGTTGATTGAGGCACATTGTTTAATTTTTGGGTGTTTAGAAAAGTTGCTAAATTTACCATTAAAAACCAAGATGTGGTATCCTTTCTTAGCTACTGTGCCTGTTTCTGCCCATGCGATCGTATCGAGAAAAGCTTTAACCCTAAGTACTTTGACATCAGCAGATAGCACCGCTTCCGAAGATAAGGGAAGTAGCAATAACCCTAGAAATAATACACCCCAAAACCTCAGCCGTTCTAGGCTAATAAGTCTTAAATTCAAATTGCACCCCTTTAATTGGCACTTTCAAAGTCTTCTTAAGACTTTAAATTAATTTGGGCATTTTGAATGTTTTTGCTAAATTTATGTAATATTTCCTTAATCTTGTTAGTTGAAAATCATCTTAAGAGAGAAAAGAAACGCTGGTTACAAATAGTGTTACTACACTGATAAGGATATATACCCCAACCAGATATTAGTTTTTCAATACAACCTCTTCTTCTGATACGTGCAACTGATTGTGAATGGCATTGGGGACATTGAGTTGAGCTTGAGGTATTGTTTAAGAGCATAGTTAATCAACCCTTTATTTATAAGTATCTTTTATAATGCTCTCTGAGCAGCCGTTAATCAGCCACAGCTATTTGTCGTATATTCACTAAGCCATTAAGCTGATTATCCTACAGGCTGTTGGTTAGCTAATAGCAACAACCTGTTGATGTTTTTAACCTACCAGATCTAACTTAAATGTGATTTTTTACCACAATTAACCATAAGATCAGATTATGATAAGTCTTTAGGTATACTTAAAATAAAAAGGTTTAGAAATATAGTTGGGTAATTTCAATAAATTTCACTAGATTTAAGAGGCATGATCGGATAGCCTTCAAAGATAGTGCTTGTTCAAATGTGCAATACCTGAATAATGTGTGAGGAAATGGAACAATTTTCTGTATTAGGGTTCCCTGTTAATCTGTCGGATGATTATTCTCAATGGTTGATCTCTCGTGTTAACCAAAAAATGGGTAGTCATGTGGTGACGCTTAATGCAGAAATGGTAATCCAGGCAGATAGCAATCCTGAGTTGGGTAACATCATCAAAAAGGCTGAGTTGGTAGTTCCTGATGGCTCAGGTGTTGTACTCTATTTACGACTAAATGGAAAAAAACAAAAACGTTGTCCAGGGATTGAACTAGCAGAGTTACTGTTAGGACAAGCGGCGCAACTTGGTGATTTATGCCCTGTGCTGTTTTATGGAGGCGCACCAGGGGTGGCCCAGAAAGCAGCAGAAAATATGATTGCAAGTAAGCAAAATTTAAACATTGTAGCTATCCAGCATGGTTATCTTTCACCAGATGAACAAGTAGAATTTTTAGAGACTATTAAAGAGAAACAACCCAAACTAATTTTGGTGGGGTTAGGAGTCCCGCGCCAAGAATTATGGATTGCTCAACACCGCTATCTTGCCCCAGAGTCAATTTGGATTGGTGTTGGTGGCAGTTTTGATATTTGGGCTGGAATTAAATCAAGAGCGCCTGGTTGGTTAGCAGATAATCATCTGGAATGGCTATATCGGCTTTATCAAGAACCTTGGCGCTGGCGAAGGATGATGGCTTTACCACAGTTTGCACTTCGGAGTTTTGGGGAGTTGGGGTTAACTAGCTTGCAACGTTTTCAATTCAAGGGGTCAAAAGGTTAGCAATATTACAGGGTTTTGCATCTAAATGTAATACACCCCTCCCCAACCCTCCCCTTAAAAAGGCAGGGTTACTTCATTGTGGGGAGAGAAAAATTACACTATTGGTTACAGGTAATTTTATTGGAGTTGAAAGGGTGCGCTCTTAGCGCGCATCTTTCAACTCCGGTAATCTGTATATATCAAGCTAGGAGGTTCCAGCAC
>DATNQB010000052.1 GCA_036702875.1 Oculatellaceae cyanobacterium
CTGAATAATACTTTTTCTGGTTGCTGTAGTCGGCAGGTCTTTCCCTGGCTTGTTCTGAGCTATCCACTACTAATACCCACTGCACTAGGGCTTCTTTATATCTTTCCCAATCATCGGATTTTTTTTTACTTGTTCTAAAAGAGACGCGGGTAACAATTCACTTAAAATTTCTATCCAGTCATGGAATATATTGTGTGCCGTTGATTCACTTACCCCGAACTGCACACCTAGTAGTTGAAATGTTGGCATATGGTGCAGATAAACTAAGGTTAATAATATCTGCTCTGTTACAGATAATTTTGGCCTTCTACCACCACCTTTTTTTATTATTCTAATTTTGGCTTCTTCCTCTACAGCTTGGGATCTGTTGAATAGAGCTTCTGCTTCTACGATTAACCATTGCAACTGTTGATAATCAATTCCGAGCAAACGTTTAGTTTCTTGAGGATTAGATGTGATGTATTCCAGTAAAGAACTCATAACCAGCCGTGCAAAAATACAAATTTTATCATCTTTGCGGATTTCTCATTTTATTTTTTGGAGATGTCTTTTGTATCCAGCTTCTCCGGTTCGGCGATCAAGTGTTATCAGTGTTATCATAGATAACCACCCTAGGTGTTGGGTATATAATTTGCAACTCTAAATCCAAAAACTCACTGAGTTCCTGTCCTATCCACCAATTTTCTGCTGCTGAGAGCTCGATAATCGAGTATTTAGTCAAACCAGCAGAAATAAATAATTCTGCTGTGGTTTTAACTACTCCTCTCTTTACTTCTCTTTCCGCAGAATTATGAAACTCATGAAAACTATCAAACTCATAACTAGGCGAATACCCCAACAACGAAATGTCTGAACGAAGATCGGTCAGTATCTTCTTGTTAAAATTATTAAAACCGTTGATTCGTTCGCTGTCAACGATAATTTTATTAAGGAACTCATCCCCAGGGAGAGTAAGGTTTTTCATTATGAATAAAAATACGCAAAAACACCACAAAAAAAGCCAATAATCCGACATTAAATACACCCCAATTTGTGCAAAAAATACTACAATTGCAAACCAAACTGCTAGTGTCATTAGAGAAATAATAAAACTTAAAGATATACGTACTATGAAAAGAAATGTAGGAGAAAAAGGAGGCGGTAAGATTATTTCTAGCCGCTCGCGCTCGCGCTGTAATTTTACTTTAGTCCCTTTGGGTCTCAGCTCAGGATAGTTACCACAGCTATCATCAGGAGAGTTGAGTGCAGTTTGGGCAAGTTTAGCGGAATCAAACCGCCGATCAAGATGAGGTTGGATCATCTTGTTTAACCATTTCTGAACCAGCTTGCTTAATTGTGGAGCTGAAAATTGAACCTGTCCGTTAACTTGAGGGAGTTCTGCTGGATGAGTTCCCGTAGCTAGATAAATGATTGTCATCCCTAAACTATACAAATCGGAAGCCGGTACAGCCTGCCCACCAAATTGCTCTAAGGGAATATAACCATAGCTGCCAACAATTGTAATCGTGCCACTTTCTTTAGTAACAGCCGTTTGCACAGAGCCAAAATCTACTAAGTAGATGTTACCAATGCTATTTCCAGAGCGATTAGTCAGCAGGATGTTGCTCGGTTTGATATCTCGATGAATGACTACAGGTATTTGTCCGTGAAGATAGTTCAAAATGTCCAAGAGTTTATCGGCTAATTCTCTTAACTCCGCTTCTGTAAACTTCTGTCCTTCTCGAATAAGCGTATCTAATGAAGGAGCATCAATATAAGTCTGCACTAAGGCAAAGGCATGATAGAATCCTTCTTGGAATTGAAAGTAATCTAAATATTGCGGGATGGCTGGATGCTCTAGATTTTGCAGGATTTTAGCTTCTCGTTCAAACAGTTTTAGCTCGTCCCACTGAAAATCTTGGTCGAAAAGTAAAATTTTGATGATTACTAGATTGTCAGAATGTGAATCCTGTGCCAAAAAAGTTCGTCGTCCAGCATTCTTACTCAGTTGTTTGCAGATTTGATATCGATTATTCAGTAAACTCTTGTTCATGTTATTTCTCCAAGTTGACGTAAGAATAGTCAGGAGCCATAATTCAGGAGGTCTGCGTGTTTTTTGATATTGCCCTCCTCTACTCTAGAGGACATTAGTTTATCCTCCTCAAAGGATCTCTATTTCAATAAAAATTAATCTGAGGAATTTTGCTTTATTTGATTTAGAGCCTATCCGAAAAGTCCTTTTAAGAGTATTTAACCGCAGATGAACGTAGATATTTAAGAGTGATTATCTATTTTTCGGATAGGCTCTAAGTGACCAAGAAAAGACCTATCAAAAACACTGAAATCATTAGTGGTTATGGATTAAAATGTGATCGCGAGCTTTTAAATCCTATGTATGAAAAAACGTTTATTAGCGTATATAAAATGTTATTAAGGTTTCTAATGGTTGATACCATCAAGTAATAATTTGATGCCTGATGATGAGAAACCCAATTTGTACTACAACTTGATAGCGGTTGTTTTTGTCACGGGTTGCTACAGTTGAGACTAGGAGATAGGGGCAATGAAGGAAAGGAAGCCAAGCAGCATTACTTATGAAGCGGCATCTCAGAATTTAGAGAATAAAGCACAGGCATGGCTCAAGGCTACTCATGAGCTACTAGCAGCCACAAAGGAATACGATCACGTTTCTCTCCTGTTAATCAAGGTGTTCTTTGAGATGGGTCTAGAGTTCCCAGACCTGGGCGTAAGCGGCGGAGCCTTCGAGGTGGCGGGACAATCTGACAAGATTGCGGCAATCCTCGAAAGAATAGAGAAATACTCATAGTCTATATAGACACAACTCTAATTTAAGCAAATAGGCTTTTGCACAGATCTCGCCCGATTTTTCCCCGCCGATTTTGGTAGCATGGCTTGAATTCCTAACAATCTGGTTTGTTACAGGTGATCACGTTTCTTGGTCGGAGTGTAACCGCTCATTTTCATAGGCTTTTGTCAAATCTACTCTTTATAATTCCGAAAAACTACTGATGTATTCAGATAATAGCTCTGCTATTATCAAACAAATTTATATTCCTTGTCATCACAAGCGAAAAAAGAAGCAATATCAAACCTTAATTTGATCTAAGGAATTTTTCTTTTGATAAGTAATCAAGTTAAATCTTTTGTTCGCTCTTTTGTTTTTGCCGGATTAATGGTTATTTGTCCAGTTTTTGTCCAAAAAGTGATGGCTGGAGAGAAGTTGCCATTTGATCCAGGTGCTAAGTTTTCAATGTCTCGCGCAATAAGTACAGAGCACAAAGGATATGATTTTGTACCTCCCAGTGATGGTTATTATGCTCGTTCTTCACGAGCAGGAACTGTTGCTGCAGTTGGTTATGATTCATCAGGTGGGTGTTCTATAGCAAACTTGCCTTCTGGCTTTGGCTATCGTGTTGTTATAAAGCATGAGGATAATACCTATACCATTTATGCACACTTGAAAGAAAATACTTTTAAAGTGAGCCTAAATCAATTTATACCCCAAGGCACCCAGCTTGGGGTAATAGGTAGTTCTGGTTGCTCAACCGGACGACACCTTCATTTCCAAAAATCAGATGAACAGTATGGGAGTAGATATCAATCAGTAGCATTTGATGAACCAATTACTGATTGGTCTTCAATCTATTCCCAGAACTATGGAACCGATATTCTTGCTCCAATACTTCAACCTTTACTTTCCAACTAAAACCTAAGAGACTTTGTAGATCTATAGAAATCAAGGAGATTAGTTATGCTTCGTAAACTTTTAGTTCTTGTTCCGATAGTTGCTGCCCTCAATATCACTCCAGCTTTTGCCCAAGCGATAATAATATTTGCAGTACCAACTGATTGGCGTTTAGAAAATTATCCTGGCTCTAATATAACACTGTGGAATACTGGAAGCAATTGTGCTAGCGGAAAACTTAGCTTTCCCTCAACTGCGACTGAAGCTGATAAAAATCGTTTGTTTTCTATGATTATGTTAGCAAAAGCTACATCAAGACCTGCGGGAATTTATTACATTAACACCAATGGAAATTGTGTAATTCAGAGCTTCTATTTACAGGGTAACAAATAGTAATGGAGTAAACAAATATAAAGCATAGGAACAAATTCAGATACGAAAATCTGCTGAAGTTTAATAAATCAATAGAGGTATCAAAATAGCTTGAGAGCCTCTTATGAAGCTTGGCAACAGCTTGATTAAAATTGTTTCCAAGAAATATAATGTTTGTAGTAATTCCTCACGCTTTGTAAGCACCTGGACGAAAGCGATCGCGCACCACATCCGCCGCCATATAGTTAATACCAGCAACTTAGGCGGCTTGTTCATTCCTTCCTATCATTAATTTGATTTTGTTGCGGTTATAGGGCAATCTGACGGGAGTTTTTCGGAGAGGGTAGCCTAAAAATTAGATGCGACGGAGAGGAAGTGCGATCGCCTTTAATCCAAAAACAAACTGCTAGATTCATTGGGCTTGGCGTGTAGATATTTTGAAGTAGTAGCCACATGAGAATGTCCCAGCGTCGCCTGAACCAAACTAATTGGACAATCTGCATGATTGCGCCTGTTGCGAGCAGCCAAACGGTGATATTAAAGTGTCCTTGCAGCACTCTGACAAATTATCATTGTTAACAATGCAATGACTAAGTAAATTGCAGCATACCAACGTGGCTCTTGAGATGCCAGCACAACTGTGGGAAAAAACAAAATTAGGAGATAAAACAATAGATTAAAATGCCATCTAATACGTTTGTGCTTTTGATCATTCCACTTCTCCCAGTCTGCTGCAAAGTGAAATGTTTTTGTATCAGGTTGAGCTAGCCTTGTTTTAATTTCCGCTTCGTACAGTGTTAGCTGTCCTAGATAAAAAGTAATTATTGATGCTTTCAGTAAATCTCTTATGTTAATAATAGCAATAATAAAGAGAATTGAGATAAATCCAAGTAAAAGTATGTGAGTTGATTTCGCTGCTACAGCATCAGCAATTGGTTTCCAGGCAATTAATACACCAATTGCACCGAGGAATTTGAAGTCATCGAATGTGCTTTTAACATAGGAGTCAAGCTGGTCGCTTAAGCGAGTGTAATCGTTGTAGAGATATTCGATCAGCTGTGATGTCTCTTTATCTGAGCTATTCATCTTGGTGATGTCGATCCTTAGTATCTAGTAATCAACAATGACAATACATAAAAAAACATCACCAATTATTGCATATCTGACACAGCTTTGTATTGGGATGCGGCAGGGAGGAACTGCGATCGCATTTAATCCAAGAATAAACTAGAAGATTCATTTGGCTTGGCGTGTAGATATTTTGAAGTCGTGGCAACATTAGAATGTCCCAAGGTCGCCTGAACTAAACTGATAGGGCAACCTTTATCAAGTGAATGACTGGCGTGAGTATGACGCAGCCAATGGGCGCTAACACTATCACTTGCACCAACTCGTTTAGCTGCTTTCTTGACAAGATTAGTAAGGTACTCACGGCTTAAAAATCCCTTACCTTTACCCTTACGGCTACAGAATATCGGCTCATCATTACCAGCTTCAGCCGTTCGGTAATTCTGTAATTCAGTACTTAAAGAAGTTGTAAGTCTTACCACGCGGGTTTTAGAACCCTTCCCGAATACCGTTAGGCGATCGCCCTGTAAATCCTCCCAAGTCAGCCCTGCCAACTCGGATACCCTCAGTCCTCCATAGTAAAGTACCTTTAAAATAAGTACATTACGAGTATTAGACTCAGCAGCAATCATCGCCTTAACAATATCATAAGATAGAATCTTCTGGCTGAGGGTATCTTTTGACTTAGGCGAAAGCACAGCAGCACCAACATTCACAAAACTTACGCAAGCACGCTACAGATAGTGTGTGCTTGACTCAATTTTAAAACCATTAACTCCGTTCGTTTGGATTCATTAAAGAGTGATCGCCAACTTTGATCGCACTATACATATTGTATTTGCGTAAGTCCTGTGATGAGTGTTTTACATAGACAAGTCCGCTCCTCAAGTTAAAAAAACCGAAGTGGACAACGTTGATCATCATTGACTCCCAAGCTGTAAAAAATATTTGTAATGCAGGTGTGGACTCGAAGGAGTATTGTTTCTACAAATCGACCAATGGAATTAAAAGGCATCTAGCTGTTGATACGCTCTTGTTTTCCCTTCTTTACCCATTGCACAAGAGCCAATATCTCTGATGATGTGGGATTAATTGAGATGTTGACACTCAACATCGACTACTTCAAGTCGAAACCTGTCAACATTCCCAAGATCACCATTTTGCGCTTACCACGGTTATCACCCTGACTATTTGATTGAGAAGCTGGAGTTGGTATATCCCCAGATCATGACGAAAATCAGGTTCGAGCTTTCTAGGAAACCCTCGACTCTATCTCATGCAACCACCAAGCTTAACCTTTGTTTTGTTAGGCTCATGCTTAAGAGGCTTTCAGTCTCTTCTTAAGATGTCAAATGGGTTCTATAACGGCATAAATGAATAATCATAATCAACCGTTAAATAAGGAAACTATACGCCTTTTAGCACTCGATCAGTATCAAATTCTCGATACTGAACCGGAAGCGGCGTTTGACGATATCGCTCGTTTAGCCACGGTTGTTTGTGGAACGCCAATTGCTTTAATCAATTTAATTGATGGAAACCGTCAATGGTTTAAATCAAATATTGGTTTGAATGTCAAAGAATTACCCCTTGTAACAGGATTTTGCCGCATTTGTATTGAGCAAGGTGATGTTTTCCTGATACCTGATACGTTAGCGGATGAACAGTTTGCGATTAACTTAGTCGTACAGAATCAATCCCCACGTGCGATTTTATGCGGGTGCGCCCCTGATTACGCCTGACGGAAATGCCATTGGTACGCTTTGTGTGATCGACACAAAACCAAAAGAACTAAGTGCAGAGCAAGTTGAGGCACTGAGAGCTTTAAGCCGTCAAGTCGTAAAGCTTTTAGAGTTACGCCGTTATGTAACTGGCTTAGAAAGCATGATCGCAAAGTACCAAGTTACAGAGTCAGCCTTACAGGAAAGTGAGGAACGATATCGCTCAGTGGTAACGGCAATGCAAGAGGGCATTGTACTACACCAGGCTGATGGTACTATCCTTACTTGCAATCCTAGCGCCGAAGGTATCCTAGGACTGTCTGCTGAACAAATTGTGGGACGAACTTCTTTCGATCCACGCTGGCGCACCGTTCATTCTGATGGCTCTGTTTTCCCTGGCGAAACTCACCCAGCAATGGTTACTTTGCGTACTGATAAACCTTGCTCCAATGTAGTGATGGGAGTTCATAAGCCAGATGGCGTACTAACTTGGATCTCTATTAATTCCCAACCGTTTTGCTTACCAGGAGAGACAACACCCGATGGCGTAGTGGTTTCATTTTCCGATATCACTGCTCAAAAACTTGCAGAAGCAGCACTGCAACAGGCGAATGAAACGCTAGAACTTAAAGTTCAAGAGCGCACAGCTTTGTTGCAGCAGGCGATCGAGCAGCTAGAAACTGAGGCGAGATCTAGAGTGCAGGCAGAGGATACTTTAAATAAGGAACGAGAATTTTTAAAAGCATTACTAGAAAATTTATCCGACGGGATTGTGGTTTGCGATGAAAATGGAATTTTGACTTTATTTAATCGAGCTACGCGAGAGTTTCATGGAATACCGCAACAACCACTTCCACCCGAAGAGTGGGCGCAATTCTATGACTTGTATTTACCTGATGGCTGTACGCCGATGCAAGAGGAAGATATTCCGCTATATCAAGCATTGCAAGGAAAAACGGTTCGTGACCTAGAAATGGTCATCGCTCCCAGACATGGGAAAGTCCGCATTGTAATTGCTAGCGGACAAGCAATTATCGATCCTTACGGGAAAAAACTCGGTGCAGTGGTGGTAATGCACGATATTACGGCTCATAAAGCAATTGAAGCAGCACTTATTGAGAGCGAGTCACGGCTAAACAGCATTTTGAACTCAATTCAAGATGCTGTTTGGTCGATCGCTTTTGATACCTTTGAGATACTTTACCTGAATCCAGCCAGTGAAAAGCTTCATGCACGTTCTCGTCAAGACTTCTTCGATAACCCCTACTTGTGGTACGAAGTTATTCACCCAGACGACAAGGATAGTGTTGAGAACTATATGAAACAACTCTTGGAAACAGGAAGTTTTGAAAACGAGTACCGCATTATTCGCGCCGATGGTGAAGTACGCTGGGCATACAATAAAGGCTGGCTGGTTTATGACCATACAGGTAAACCAGTTCGGATCGATGGTTTAGCCTCAGATATCACCAAGCGCAAAATTGCTGAAAAAACAACAGCCAGGTTAACCACTATTTTAGAGGCAACTCCTGACTTTGTTAGCATTGCTAATGCCGAAACTCAACGCCTTCTCTACCTCAACAAAGCAGGTCGGCAGATAGTGGGAATTGAGGACAATCAGGACGTTACCACCCTGACAATTTCCAATTTTGTCCCCGAATCAGTTCGGCAGTTCTTTTTCAATGAATCGTTACCGACTGCGGTTGAGCAAGGAACGTGGAGTGGCGAAACATTTTTGCGACATCAAAATGGAAGAGAAATTCCTGTTTCCCAAGTGTTAATGAGTCATAAAGCAGAAAATGGAGAGGTGGAAACAGTCTCTACAATTATTCGTGACATCTCCGAACAAAAATCAGTAGAATTCGCCCTCCGCCAAAGTCAAGCTTTCTTGGCACAGTCTCAAAAAGTTGCACGAGTTGGCTGTTGGGAATTTGATTTAACGACCCAAGTTGTAACGTGGTCGGAGGAACTGTTCCGCATTTTTGGTTTAGAACCGAGTTTTACTCTACTGACTTACAAAGATTATTTGGATAAAGTGCATCCCGATGACGTTGGGGCGATCGCTAAAGCAGTCGAGGTGGCAATTACCGAAGGAAAATCTTACGAATTAGACCAGCGTATAGTGTTACCTGATAAATCGAATAAATATGTATCAGCCCAAGGTCTGCCTATTTTTAATGCAGATAATCAGTTAATTAAGCTTTTCGGGACGGTGCTAGACATCACTGAACGCAAACAAGTAGAAGACAAACTCAAAGCTTCTCTGCAAGAAAAAGAAACTCTGCTTAAAGAAGTTCACCATCGAGTGAAAAACAACCTGCAAATTATTTCTAGCTTGTTGCGGTTGCAGTCTAAGCAAATTCGGGATGCAGATGTACTCGAACTTTTCCAAGAAAGCCAAAACCGCGTGCGGACGATGGCACTAATTCACGAAAAACTTTATCAATCTGATAATTTAGCCAAGATAGATTTTCTAGAATATATACGAACCCTCATTCAGGAGCTATCCCATTCGTATGGCGCTTCCAAGCAGGCGATCGCTTTTAAGCTCAACATAGAGAAAGTTCACTTAGAAATCGATATCGCTATTCCCTGTGGCTTAATTATTAACGAACTTGTTTCCAACTCCTTCAAATATGCCTTTAAAGATTATCAAACAGGTGAAATTGATATTAGCCTTGTTCAGCACAGCGAGAGCAATAGTTTTATCCTTACCATTAGTGATAACGGGGTTGGCTTACCGCAAAATTTAGACTTTCGTAAAACTCAATCCCTTGGCTTACAGCTTGTTTGTAGATTAACTAAGCAACTAGGAGGTAGCATTAACCTTAATCCAAGTCAGGGAACAGCATTTCAAATTATATTTACTACCCCTAGCGAGCAAGAATATAACTAAGCTATGCCCTATACCAAGCTTCTAGTTGTTGAAGATGAAGAAATTGTAGCTTTCGATATTGAAAGTACCCTGATGGCTCTAGGGTATGACGTTATTGCTGTCGTTCCCTCTGGAGAAGAAGCAATCCAAGAAGCTGCCACAAATAAGCCGGATCTCGTACTAATGGATATTAGGCTTAAAGGCAGTATGGATGGTATACAAGCGGGATCGATTATAAAGCAATTCAATATCCCAGTCGTGTATCTAACTGCCCATGCTGATACAGCAACCCTGCAACGAGCAAAAATCACCACCCCTTTTGGCTATCTGGTGAAACCGTTTGAGGAAATAGCACTACAGACAACTATTGAAATTGCGCTTTCCCGTCATCAAGCTGAAGAAATATTAAGGAAATCCGAAGCACAACTTAAGCAACAAGCACAAGAACTTGAGCAAGCATTAACAGAATTGCAACAAACTCAATCCCAACTGATTCAAACTGAAAAAATTATCCAGTTATCTTTAGCTAAAGAAAAAGAACTAAATGAACTAAAAGCTAGTTTCATTTCAATGATATCCCATGATTTGCGTACACCTATGACTACTATATTTGGTGCTACGGAACTTTTAGAAATAATTTACAGTAAATATACAGGAACGAAAGCGAATAAATATATTGAACAAGTAAAAAAAGCTATTCACCGAATGGTTGAATTACTAGACGATGTTCTGCTAATGAGTAAAGCGTCAGATAGAAAGTTAGTGTGTAGACCTGTATCTCTAGATCTAACAAATTTCTGTTTGGACTTGACAAAAGAAGAAAAATTAGGGGCAGGAAGAGATAATGCTATTAGCTTTACAAATCATGGTCAATGCACTAACGTTTTTGCAGATCCCAGTTTGCTATTGCCTATTTTAAGAAATTTGCTTGCCAATGCTATTAAATATTCGCCTCAAGGGGATACTATTCAATTTGAAATAGATTGTCAAAATAATGAGGCTATTTTTCAAATTCAAGATCACGGCATTGGCATTCCACCAAAAGATCTTAATAAGCTATTCACCTCATTTCACCGAGCTACGAATGTAGGTAATATTCCTGGCACAGGACTGGGACTATCAATTGTTAAAAACTGTGTGAACTTACATGGTGGTCAGATTGAAGTTGAAAGTGAAGTTGGAGTCGGTACAAAGTTTAGAGTTAGGATTCCATTAAATTATCAAGGAGCAGTAGATGAAAAAGATATTGGTGATTGAAGATGAAGAAACGATGTAACGGCGTAAATAGATATATTAGACATCTCCAAAAAACAAAATGAGAAATCCGTAAGGATGATAAAATTGTATTTTTGCACTGCTGGTCATGAGTTTTTTACTGGAATACATCACATCTAATCCTCAAGAAACTAAACGTTTGCTCGGAATTGATTACAAACAGTTGCAATGGTTAATCGTAGAAGCAGAAGCTCTATTCAACCAATCATATACCGACATTTCAACTACTAGGTGTGCAATTCGGAGTAAGTGAATCAACGGCACACAATATATTTCATGACTGGATAGAAATTTTGGGTGAATTGTTACCACCCTCACTTTTAGAACAGGTAAAAAAAAAGAACGTGATTGGGGATGGTTTAAAGAAGCCTTGGTACAATGGGTATTAGTAGTAGATAGCTCGGAACAAGCTAGAGAAAGACCTACCGACTATAGCGAGCAGAAAAAGTTCTATTCGGGAAAGAAGAAAAATCATACACTAAAAAACCAATTTATTATCTTACCGGATGGTTCAGAAATAGTCGAGGTAATGATAGGTAAACCTGGCCCAAGTAGTGATATTAATATGTTTAGAGAAAGATTGGCAAACTTTGAAGCTAGTCAGAAGTTTAAAGCTGATAAGGGTTATCTAGGAAAAAACCAAATTGAGACCCCACATAAAAAACGTAAAAATCAAAAATTAAGCCCTAAACAAGAGCAAGAAAACAAGGAAATCTCAACGCAACGGATTGTAGTTGAACATATTATTAGATTGGTGAAAATATTTCGGATAGCCCAGCACAGATTTAGGTTAAGACCACAACATTATGACCAAGTAATCCAGATAGTTTGTGGTTTAGTTAGGTTGAGGATTGGAGCCTTAATGCTACCAATGTAAAAAATCCGAGTTTTTAAAAAATTTTTGCTGTATAAGCCTGTTGCTCTTTGGGTTCTAAATTAACTGAAATTAGCTCAAAGCCTTATTTAGTCGTCTTTTTGATAGAGCGAACGCACAAGCTTAAAATCATCAAAACCTTTCTGTAAAAGGTTTTGATAGTTACTGGAGATGTCTAGAGCTTCAAGAATGTTAAAAAGGCTAGACGTGTATTGGGCATTGGTCACAAGTTAAGGGAAAGAGGCTTGTGTTAAGGCTGTAGTTTACGAGATAGACCAAGGGAACGAAACTAAGAACAGACAAAGCTTTGAGCCATTGGAAAATAAGGGATATAAGTAGCAGACGGCTCAATTCCTAATTCGCTACCGAGGCACCACAGCAAGCGATATGTTTATTATTACCACAGGTTTTGTCTAGTCATTTTTCAAGTAGTTTGAGAAGCTTCAACCTTAGAACCTTAGTTACAACAGTAAGGTTTTGAGCAATGTCCGCGTTAGGTGCAAAATCTGAGTTATACGTTCAACCATTAGCTTTTAAGAGTAATGCTTATGCTTTCGTGTCCAATCTGTCAAACTGAGTACGTTGAAAGCCAAGAAGTCATTAGCTGCAAAGTTTGTGGTTGGGATTTGAAACAATACCCAATAACACTTGAAGGCATTTTTGCAGATAAACAAGCGAAAATTAATTGGGGAAGGAAGATATGGCAACAACTCCAACAGCAAAGCAAAAATCCGAGAAAAGCTGTATCCGCTGCTCAACCTATATCTACTGGCAAACTCATATCCACTAAGGGGAGAGACTACACTGATTTATGGGAATTGTTTACAACTTTCTGAATGTACGATAGTAGAAATATCAGGTTTAGGGAATTAATATGACGAAAGTGGCTATTTTACCTGTAGGTAAATCTGTTCAACTTAGAACTACTGACACCGATCGCTACGGTCGCAAAGTCGCTGAAGTCAGACTAACTAATGGTGTGTTTGTTCAACAAGTGTTAGCCCGTGAAGGTTTGGCACTGGTTTATCAACAGTATCTCAGCAGTTGCCCCAGTACTAGTGTTGTGCAGCAAGCAGAAGCACAAGCAAAACAGCGACGCGCAGGTGTGTGGAATGATTCAAAGTTTGTAGCGCCCTCGAAGTTTCGACACAGTAAGTAATGGCGAACTGACAAGTCAGCGCAAGCTATCACACAACCTAGCTTCGTTCTTACCTAAGTAATTAATGGCTAGAATCATTCCTGATTACTTAGTAGTTAAACCACTTGGCGCGAACCTATTTCGCTCAATATTGAGTACTTTTTTAAAATTAATATTTAATAATAATAGTCTAGTGCAATAGATTGAGTCACATACAGCATATAGGTTTTGCTATTCGCAATATAGTTTTAGCAGTTCTATAAATAGTTTAATTACTATTAATTTAGGCGATTTGCAATACTACTTTTTTTTGCTTTTATCTTCAATTAAACGTTAATAAGTAAAACACTTTTAATATACTTTTTACTGCACAAACATATAGATAATCTGCCATAACAGTAAGAGATTTTAGTATAATTTTGCTGAAAAAAACGTATAAAAGTACTAATACCCTTGGCTAAAGACTCTTAGTATATGGGCGATAGCGCCAGCGCGCTCGCAGAGCTTCGCTCATTATGTTGTAAGGGAGGAGAGGGAAAAGGTGTCTAGTTTATCCACTTAATCCTTGTAAGCAGTGTTACAAGCGTTTCAACTATTCATCCAGTTTTAACTACTTTCAACAATTTCAACTGGTACAAATTCAACAAAGCTGCTACTTCTTGGAGCGTGTACAAAACCTTGTTCTCTAGCAAGACGAAACAATTTATTCACTTCAACTCTTGATGCGCTCTGTGCGATCTTCGCTCTTGCTGACTTGTCAGTTCGCACAGTATAGCTTCGTTCCCCCCTAAGTCATTAATAGCTTAAATCGTTACTAATTAATTATTAGTTAAACCGTTGGACGTGAGCCTATTTTGCTCAATATCGAGTCCGTTTTAAATTTATTTTTTAACTATAATAGCCAGTTAAAACTGCTTAAATTTTATACGGGGTAACGGGTATATGATTTAAAGCTAGTTTTTACTATTACTACAAAAGGTTGAATTGTTATTATTTTGAGTGATTTGACATAAAGTTATTTTAGCTAATACTTTTTGTGCTTTTATATTCAATTAATCGACACACCGCGAGCGCGGTGTTTGGTAGATGATTTGTAACATTACCTAAAATACTCATTGTTACGATCGCAGTGCAAACTCGGCAAAGTTATGATTTGTATTACTGATCAATCAAGCCTAAAAATAGGGGGTGAGTAGTACATATATTATGTTGCCCCTGGTTGCACGAACCTTCTATTTACGCCTATCCGGCTTCCTCTGCTTAAACCTCTGCGTTAGAGATCGCAAGTACCAACGGGTTTTGAACACACCCAAGTCTAATTAGCCTTAAATATATTTGATGATGTAATGAACATAGACATTCTTGGGACGGGTTTCCTCACTGATACGCGTCGGTTCTTGCGGCGCACTTGTAAGAGTGTTGGCTCCATCTACAAGCATTGCAGCTTTACTCTCAGTCCCTCCAGTTGTCTCGCTCAGACGTGCATACTCATGTTTATGAATTTGTAGCGCATCTTCCTGTCGCGATCCGACTCCATCGTTTTTTTCTTTCTGACTAGGAGGTGTGCGCTTTGATATGTCTGGATCTTTTGTAGCATCACTATCAACGCCTCTCAGAAATATTCCTCTATAATCTGGTATATTAAATTTGTCATTCTCCCCTCCATAAAGGTATTCAAGGACAGCAAAGAGGTCAGGATATTGAGATACTTCGAGCGATTTTCCATCGCACACCATCTAACCCAGTGCTTCAATATTGGTTGTATAGTCTGAAGGGGCTTCTGAGGGAGATGATGCAATTTTTCCCGCAAAAGCAACAACCGTACCGACAGGTAAAGCAACGGCAGTAGTTATCCCTCTTTTGTTACTCTCAGTAAAAAATATTCTGTAGCTATTAATTTGTAAAGCTTTCCCATTGCAACACTTAAATTATTGAGAATGGCTAAAATCCAGAAAACGCCATGGGAAAGCCTTTTTCTCTGCCCAAGGTAACAAAAGAGGGATTACACCCAGACCAGGAAAGGGCATAGGGGGGATAGGTAAATTGAACATTATTTTTAGGTATTGTTTGAGATTAATCCAGTTTACTTTCAGAATAGTTTCAAGTTTGGCTTTGACTTCTGTGAAGTTGAATGGTTTAACTCCCCACCAACTACAGGAGACGCAGCAACTACAACTCAAACAGCGATCGGTACCATCTTAGCGGCGACCAATGCCAAGCAATCGTTTGGTGTATTTGAGTCGGGCGCTGAGGATAGCGAATCTGCTTATCAGCTAGTCAACAAATTCCGAGATTTAGGTCTAAACCCTGCTTTTCCTGCCATTCTGGTCAAGGAAACACCATACGAAGAAACCTATCATTTATGTGAAGAAGCAGGAACAGACTTGGGGCAGTGGTTGACTCGCGATCGCACCATCAAGCAAATCAAAGCCTTAGATTACGACTTAGAGAAAGCATTGGGAAGACTCAGTAGCGGACTGTATGTTCTCACGACCAAGAAAGGCAATGTCAGCAGTGCCATGTTTGCCTCTTGGGTGGCGCAAGCTAGCTTCAAACCTTTGGGGATAAGCGTTGTCGTAGCGAAAGACCGCGCTATTGAGTAATTGTTGCACGTAGGCGATCGCTTCGTCCTCAACGTCTTGGAAGAAATCATTATTAACTCACATTTTTAGCCAAGTTCTCTGACAGGTTTTTGTAGGGGTACGATAATATCGTGCCCTTAGTCATTGCTGGCTCACGAGTTTTTGAAGCTCAATCACAAAGCTCCTAACTCGGCGGGTTTCGATTTCTACTGCTCTCGCTCCTCTTGGAGCAGCCCCAAAAGTTGAAAGTAGAGTTTCAAGAGGAAAATGAGAAACCCTGCGCTAGGGTTCAGCCAGGTAGCAAAGCCGACGACGGCAAATTCAACGAATTTAAGCCACTTGCGAGTCTTTCTGGTTTTAGGTGTCGAGTTACTAGGTTGAGTCGCTTGCTTGAGTTCTTTAGCAGTCCGAGTTTCGTTGGAAGTTTTCATAGTTGTCATCTCTTCAGTGAACTCCCAACAATCTGTCAAACCTAAGCCTTGTGCCTGGTTCAGCAAATGAACAAGTACGAACCAACTTGCGATCGCGTTGCGTCCAATTTGTGTCCGCGTTTAGGATTGATAAAGGGCTAAAACTCAGGTATGGCAAAACAAACAGGTCGTTCGCTTCAACTATCGGCACAAAGAAGACAGAAGGCGGACATAGCGCTACAAAAATTTGCTAGCAAACGGGATTTTGCAGCTAATCTGGGGATGTCTCCTACGACAGTGACGAATTTCTTTGCAGGTAGACCTGTTAAACGCAGAGAGTTTCATGAGATTTGTAAAAAGCTAAAGCTGGATTGGAAAGAGGTTGCTGATTTACCCGAAATAACTGAATCTGAACCAGCAGAGAAGTTTCAGGACGACAGTTCTGATATCGGTGAATTGGTGCGGGAGGTGCGATCGCGCTGTTGCGATAAAATCCAGCACTTGTACAGCAAAATCCAGTTGTTGAATCGCCAGCAGATTGATGTAGATAAGCTTTATGTAAATGTCTACGTGCTGGAAAAGCTTTCCAGCGAGTCTCATGCGACCATTCCCGATCTGCTGAAAGACTCAAACTTAGGCAATAGCTTTGAACGTTTGGGGTTGGGACGGCGGCAGAAGCAATCGCCCGGATTTGAAGTAGCCGCCCAGTATCCCAAACTGATGATATTGGGTAAACCAGGGTCAGGCAAAAGCACTTTCTTGCGACACCTAGCGGTTACCTGCTGCAAGGGTGAGTTTCAAGCTGACCACATCCCGATTTTAATTGAACTTAGAGACATCAAAGATGCCAGCCGTTTCGACTTAGTTAACAAAATCCATAAAGAGTTTGGATTGGCTAATCAAGCGCAGACAGAACAAATTCTAAATCAGGGTAAAGTCTTGATTTTGCTGGATGGTTTGGATGAAGCACCTGGTCAGTCAAAACAAGATGTTCAAAACCATATTTATGAGTTTTCCCAGGAGTATTACAAAAACCGCTTTATCCTCACCTGTCGGACTCAAACGACCGAGTACACCTTACCTAATTTCGATTACGTTGAGGTTGCTAATTTCAAAACAGAGCAAGTTGAAATATTTGCCCAAAACTGGTTTGCTGCATTAGTTGAAACGCCTGAACAAGGAGCAGATCTTACAGTAAAGTTTCTGGGCAAGCTGAGATTGCCTAAAAACAAACAAACTGCTGAACTGGCTGTTACACCCATTCTACTGAGTTTGACTTGCTTGGTTTTCAACGAGTTGAAAGACTTACCTGCTAAGCGTTCCGATTTATATGAAAAGGGAATCAATCTGCTGTTGAAAAAATGGGATAAAAATAGAGGAGTCAGGCGGGAATTAGGAAGTGAAGCCTACCGAAAGTTATCGGTTGGAGAAAAAAAGAAACTCCTAAGTTATCTGGCTACTCGTAAGTTTGAGCAAGAGCAATATGTATTGTTTGAGCAAGGCGAACTTCAGGGATACATTGCAGAATATCTGGGGATTTCAACCGAAGACAGTGAAGCAGTGCTGGATGCTGTAGCAGCACAGCATGGGTTATTGATTGAACAAGCGGGTGGGATTTGGTCATTTTCTCACCTGACGTTTCAAGAATATTTCACAGCGAAATGGTTTTGTGATCGCGCTGATTGGGCTGGTTTAGCTACACACGTTAGAAAAAACCACTGGCGTGAGGTCTTTTTGTTAGTAGCTGGATTGGAGAATACTGATGACTTGTTACGCTTAATGAAACATCATATTGATGAGCTTGTTGCTACCGATGAGTTGCAGCAGCTCCTGATGTGGGTAAGCGAGAAATCTGATTCAGTTGAGATTCCCTATAAACTAGAAGCTGTTCGAGCTTTTTATCTTGCTTTTACCCTTGACAACCCTAACCCTCTCACCAAAATACTTGACACTTCACTTGCTCATACTTTAGTAAGTGACCTAATTCGGAATGTTGTCGATGACATCAACGCTGAGCGTGCCAGTGCTCTTGCCCTTGATCAGAGCCTTATCTTTGAGCTTAACTTGGCACGTATTCATGCCCTTAGCGGTTCAGGTGCCAGTAAATATACGTTTGAGCCTGAACTCAAGCGAAGGCTTCAAAAACTCAACAAAACGCTCAAAGACCAACTACCTGAACTAATTAAAGACAGAGAAGGATATAAAGCTTGGTGGAAAGCAAGAGGTCAGGCTTGGACTGAGGAATTAAGAGCAGTGATGATTAAGCATCGCAATATCGGTCATGATTGGCAGTTCAGCACTGAGCAAAAAGCAATGCTTCAGCAGTATTACGATGCCAATAAGTTGCTAGCAGATTGCCTGAATAGCAGTTTTGATGTAAGCGCTGATACCAGGAAGGAGATTGAGGAGACGTTATTGTTGCCTTTTGCAGAGATTGAAAAGCGTCAGCAGCAGATAGCAGATGAATAAGCTGTGAATTTGAATAGAAATATTTGAAGAAAGCGCGATTGCCCCCATAATACTCAAATCTCTAGTAAGCTGTTCCACATTTAAGTCGCTTGAAATAGCAATAAGCTCAACAGGGGTAAGTGCCTTATGCCAGTCAAAGGGTTTCTGAAAGCTGAACAGAAAGGAACTTTACAAAAAGCTGTAAAAGAAAGTGATTGTGCATTGGTCAGAGAAAGAGCATTAATGTTGCTATTGATGAACGATGGTAAGACCTATGCCGAAATAAGTGAGTTTTTGGGATGTGGGATGAGGACAGTTGTCCAAGATATAAAGCGTGGAAAAGCTGGGCCATTTGTAGCTTGTATAAACAATTCCTGAATCAAGCTAATTTCAACTACAAATTACCTTTAGAACATATAGAAATTCTAATAGTATTTATCGGCAAACACCGTGGCGATGGCGAAAATATGATGGGAAAAATGGATTATGAGCCAAACCGAAAACCCCCCAATATTACCAAAAAGTGGACATTAATTAACCCTATAAACGTCATAAACAGAAAATTTTACCCAGTTATGTCAATACAATACAGAGCACAAAGAATCAAACTTTCAAGCCATTTTGACAAAAGCTGTTTGTGAGGATTGCTGATTATGCCTTAAAAAACTCACTATTTTTTATGAAAGGGCTAAATAGCAAATTAATTTCAATTTTCAAGTTTTTATTTTGTAATTTTAAAAAAGTGGTGGAAGCAAAATAATCGGAATTAACTTGGAAAATTTATTATAACTTAATACAATATTTTTCCTCTGTTAAAATCAACAAAAATGTTATTATTTATTAGTTGGGAAATACTTCTATTAATAATGCGCCATTTAATATGACAAACCAACCACCTCAACGGAGAGATTACGATGCCATGCTAGGCAAGCAGAATAGCCCGCATGGAGTGTTGGTATCGCAGCTAGATTTGATGATCAGAGCGCGTTACCCACTACTTTATATTGTTGCTGCTGAAGAAGAACCAGTTGAGGAAGTTTTGCAGCGTGTGGCTGAACACTCAACGCCAAAACGTCAATTGTTGATGTGGGATATTGTGCGGGGCTGGAATGATAATGGCGATGGTAAAGGCTCTGTGATGGCAGCCTTAAATCGTATTGCTAAGGCTTCTGATGGAATGATGTTTGTGATGCGAGATTTGCACCCCATCTTAAAAACTCCGCATAGTAAAGAAAATGCGCCTGTAATAAGAGAATTAAAAAATCTCACACGGGAACTCAAACGCTGTCGTAAAACGTTGATTTTAACCAGTCACGCTTTAGAATTGCCAGCCGAATTAGCAGAAGAAGTAACGGTAATTGACTTTCCGCTACCGGATGTACCAGAGATTAACTATTTAATTGAGCAGTTAGTTGTACCAGAGAAGCTTAAGGTAGTTGGATTAGCACGGGAGCAATTGGTAAAAGCTTGTCAGGGTTTGAGTCGAGCTAGAATTCAACGGGTATTAGCATCTGCACTAGCGGCAAAACAGCAGGTGGATGAGTCAGACATTGATAGAGTACTAGCTCAAAAACAACAAGCGATTCGTCAAACGGGAATTTTGGAGTTTTTCACGACGCGGGAATCTCTCAAAAGTGTAGGTGGGTTAGAGAATCTCAAGCGGTGGGTACGGATGCGCTCTGATGGGTTTACTGAGGAAGCAAGAAGCTATGGTATCCCTAACCCCAAGGGTGTGCTCCTGGTGGGGATTCAAGGTACAGGTAAATCTCTTTCAGCGAAGACGATTGCTTCAGAGTGGCGACTACCTCTGCTGCGTTTAGATTCAGGGCGTTTGTTTGGCGGTATTGTTGGGGAAAGTGAAAGCCGAGTGCGCCAAATGATTCAATTGGCTGAAGCAATGGCTCCCTGTGTGTTGTGGATTGATGAGATTGATAAGGCGTTTGGTAATATCTCCAGTGGGGTAGATGGAGATTCGGGAACTTCGCGGCGTGTATTTGGCAGTTTAATTACTTGGATGCAGGAGAAAACCAGCCCTGTTTTTATTGTGGCTACAGCCAATAATGTGCAGATATTACCTGCGGAATTGTTACGCAAGGGGAGATTTGATGAAATATTCTTTTTAAACCTGCCTACTGAAGTAGAGCGTCAGGAAATATTTAAGGTACATTTGCAACGCTTACGCCCTAGTCGTCTGCGAGATTTTGACTTAGCTTTCTTAGCTAAAAGTGCATCAGAATTTAGTGGTGCAGAAATTGAACAGGTGATTATAGATGCTATGCACCGAGCCTTTGGACTCGTAGAAAATGGTCAACGTCGAGACTTTATGACTGAGGATATTTTACATTCAATTAGAGAAACAGTACCACTAGCTGCGATCGCACGTCACCAAATTGAAGAGTTAAAACGGTGGGCAGCACAAGCAGGAGCTAGAACTGCTTCTATTGATAGCCAGCTTGTTGAAGAGTTGAAGCAGTTTACCCAGCAACGCGGTATCAGTCCACTGGAAGTTGATTAAAAGAGGTTTAATATGTCCCACTTTACTACTATCAAAGTGCAGATTAAAAATGGCGAAATTCTCCAAGGAGTTTTGCAAGAATTAGGGCATCAAGTAGAGCAGAATACAACGGTGCGGGGATATCAAGGTAACAAAACTAATGCTGAATATGTCATCCGTCAGAATAATGGTTATGACTTAGGGTTTAGGCGCAATGGTGAAAATTACGAGTTGGTAGCTGACTTTTGGGGAGCAAAGATTAATCAACAGGATTTTGTTAATTCAATACTCCATAAGTATGCTCATAAGACATTAATGACGACAGTGCAAGAACAAGGTTTTAATGTTGAGGAGGAAGAAGTTTTAGAAGATGGAACTGTAAGAGTAGTTGTAGGTAGGTGGGTTTAGAAGCATTCCGTTCTATCCTGTATTACTCGCTAAGAGCCTATCCGAAAAATCAATAATCACAAAAAAAACATCTGCGTTTAGCTGCGGTTAAATTCTCTCTTAACGACTTTTCGGATAGGCTCTAAATGATGTTGCAATTTTCCAATCTTGAGGAAATAGCAGATAACATAGGACAACCTGTCTGAAAGTCACCTAAGCCCCACCCGATTAACGCACCTCCTCGAGGCAGATGTCCCGCAGGGGCATTTAAGGAAAAGGTAACATCGTTCCACCACAGCCAAGAGTCTTTTACATACCATCCTACGCTCTTACCAAAACGACACCAATCGTGCCAATCTGGATTTGAGCTACCTCCAATTCTTTTCCAAATACGCCTTTGTACGCTCAAGCCAAAATTCCCATGGCTGTGTGCTTTCCAGAGTTGATCTATTCTGGATAAGTATTCGCAAGGAAACTCTTTTATATCAGTTACTGTTAAATAACCTATTTGCTGTTTGGAACATATATTCAGCATGAGGGTCGAAGTTTTTTTATCGGCTTCTTCCCACTTTTCTGCTACTAATAAATTTTGCAACTGAATAAACTCAGACTTACATTTTATTTCTGCTTTCTGCCAGGATGATATAATTGCTTGCTGTACCTGATATGGTTCATTCTGCAAAGCAGGAGCCGCTAAATCTAAACCTGCTTGTCCATATTTGACTAGCTCTGAAAGTGCAGCTAACCGCACTTCTGGAAAATTACTTGTCAAGCGTCGCTTAACACCTTCTAGCCCCCCTAAAACCGCATCATTCACAGGGGGTGGAGTTGCCCCACCTAAAACCGCATCATATTCTTGAGGCTGATTAGGATTGTTTGCCATTAGACTTTTATTCCGACTATTTAAGTGTTACCAATTATTTAAGTTTAGCGATCGCACCTTTCTCCACCAACACTCGCCCAGTCAACAAATCTCGCACCGTTGCTAATAATACCCGTTGTTGATTCACTTCAAACTGCACAGAAATTCGGTCTACACCTAACTGTCCAGGCGGATCTAAATGAGCTATACAAACTGCATCATGGTGACTTTCTAAAGAACGAAAATCAGTTTGTTTGTGCAGTTCGCTACTGGTCATTCTGCCATTAATATCATAGTTGACTTCCGCTTTTGATACAGCAGCAATTTCGCCTATATCTAAACGAATTTCTCGCTGTCCCTCTTTAGCTACTTGCAGTGTTAAAGGTTCCGAACGTTGGCAGGGATATTTACAACCTTGGTCAAATAATGAAAAATATGTATGTCGCTTTTCGTAGGGTTCCCAAAGGCGAATTGCATAGCCATGTCGCAGATAATCTTCTATCTCTACTAATAAGCTAGATGCTAACGCTCCATGCGCTACTGCTTCAAATGGTTTACCTAACTTAACGCGAGATCGCCCAAAATAAGAAACAATTAATTGTTGTACGGCGGGAATTAGGCAGCTACCTCCTACCAACAGCACGTATTGAATATCTGCTTTGTTGATTCCTTTAGTAATTGCGATCGCCAGTACTTCATCTAAAGATTGTCTGACTTGTTCTAATAGTTGACGCGATTCTAATATTTCGGCAAATTCATCTCGATTTAATTTTAAATCGTGGGCAATAAAATTTTCATCATCAAACCAACTTTCCGTAGCTTCATTATTATAAGATAAATTAATTTTTAAACGTTCTGCTAACTCTAATAAATTCAGCCAGCCGATCTCTTTAACTGCATTCCGTGAAGAATTAATTCGTTGTAAATAATCCTCAACAATCCAAGCATCAATATCTACACCGCCAATATAATCATCAGATTTAGCTAAGACTTCTGCTCGTAATACTTGCTGTCCACCGCTAGCTGCTATGGTACGCACTAAACTTAGATCTAAAGTACCGCCGCCAAAATCAATTACTAAAACTAATGATCCTGGTTGTTGAATTGCATAACCAAGTGCTGCTGCTGTGGATTCATCAATTAACTGGACTTGGGGGACATTTAGACGTTCTGCAAAGTCCCGAAACCAATCTAGGTATAGCTCAAACGCACCCACAGGAACTGTAAAGATTAGCCGAGTGGGTTCAATTCCCTGTTGTAATAACTGCTGCCAAACGTGCTTGAGAAACAGTTCTGAGACAACTTCGGCACTATAGTTTATCCCTTCTATCTGACGCGCCGGAGGCTGATATTTTGCTACTAAGTCGCGTTTAAAGGCTTGAAAGTATTGTTGTGGTTGGGAGAATCCTAGTCGGCGCGATCGCACAATTTCTCCAAATAATAAACTATTCTGCCCTTGTACAAAAGCTAAGGTTGGCACAACATTTACTTGGGTTCCTTCAAACCGTCGCGTGATGCCATCAAATTTTAAAGTGCGGGGAGTTTTTGTAACTGGATCTAATGTACAGACAACCGTGTTACTGGTGCCGAAATCAATGGCAACAGATGTCAAGATGCACCTCCTGGTAGTGTACGGCTGACTTTAGCGGGGACTAAAATGCGCTCTTTAATGCGATAGCCAACAAAGCGCACATAAACTAATTCACCTGGTTGAATATCAGTGTTATCCGGTTGATGGAGTTGGGGATTATACTCTACTTGTTCCCAAGCTTGACCAATTAATTCGTAACCCCAAGTTGAGAGTAAATTATCTAGTGGTGTTAATAAGGAAATTATGTTTTTAGCAGGTAGTTCTGGTTTCACCTGCACCATCGGTCGTAAGCTGGGATAGTTGGTTAGGAGTGTTTGTATTTGTTTAAATGTTGACTCTTTAAATTCTGTTGTTAGTTCAACATTTTGCTGCTGTAATTGTTCGCGTAAGCGTAGGCATTCTTGACGCAGTTCTTCTATTTCTGGCTGGTTAGATGCGTTAGCATTTATTATAGGTATTACTGCTGGATCATCAGGTTGCTCGTTTGAATAATTAATTAGGATTAGGAAAATTGAGCTTAAACCTAGAAGGCTAAAGACCCAGAGCAGCCAGTGACTAAAGGTATGAAACATTCACAATCTCTACATTTGATTTAAGGATTGAGTTTCGCTGGTTGTGAGATTTTCGGAATCTTCGTAATACTCTGGTAACAATTCTTGAGAGGATACTTCTCCCAATGCTTTTTCAATTGTTTCAGTGGTTTGAGTACAATTTGAGCCAGTGGCATCGATAACTTTTTCCGTAATTTTGCCGTCTTTGCTAATGCGGTATTCAACTTTTTGATATTCAGCCATTTGTATTCTCTAGTATTTGTCGAAACTGCTTGTTGAAACTGGGTAAATTGATCAGACGATTATTACAGTATTAATACCACTTGGTATTATGTCTTACTTGAACTAATTCCCCACACCTTGATGGTAGTGTCATTACTGCCACTGACAATTGTTTGACTATCTGGACTGATGGCTACAGAATTAACGTTGTCTGTATGCCCTTTTATGGTACGCAGCAAGTTTCCGGTATTGATATCCCATACTTTGATGGTAGTGTCATTACTGCCACTGACAATTGTTTGACTATCTGGACTGATGGCTACAGAATTAATATAGGCTGTATGCGCCTTGTCCAGGGTACGCAGCCAGTAGCGTTCCGTATTAATATTCAATACCTGGATGCGACCGTCAGCATTGCCACTAACAATTGTTTCACCATCTAAATTAATGGGTGAATTAACCCAGCCTGCATACCCTTGTAGGGTATCCAGCAAGTTTCCGGTATTGATATCCCATACTTTAATGGTAGTGTCATTACCGCCACTGACAATTTTTTGATCATCTTGAACGATGGCTACAGATTTAACGCCGCCTATATGCCCTTTTATGGTACGCAACAAGTTTCCGGTATTAATATCCCATACTTTGATGGTATTGTCATAACTGCCACTGACAAGAGTTTGACCATCTAGACTGATGGCTACAAAATTAACAGCTGTATACCCTTGTAGGGTACGCAGCAAGTTTCCGGTATTGATATCCCATACTTTGATGGTTTTGTCATTACCGCAACTGACAATTGTTTGACCATCTGGACTGATAGCTACAGAATTAATCCAGGGTGAATGCGCCTTTTCCAGGGTACGCAGCAAATTTCCGGTATTGATATCCCACACTTTGATGGTTTTGTCCCTACTGCCACTGACAATTGTTTGACCATCTGGACTGATAGCTACAGAATTAACGTTATCTAGATGCGCCTTTTCCAGGGTACGCAGCAAGTTTCCGGTATTAAAATCCCACACTTTGATGGTAGTGTCATTACTGCCACTGACAATTGTTTGACCATCGGGAGTGATGGCTACAGAATTAACGCAGTCTGAATGTCCTTCCAGGGAACGCAGCAAGTTTCCGGTATTGATATCCCACACTTTGATGGTAGTGTCCCTACTGCCACTGACAATTGTTTGACCATCTGGACTGATGACTACAGAATTAATATCGCCTGAATGCCCTTGTAGGGTACGCAGCCTGTTTCCCGTATTAAAATCCCATACAAATATAAAATAGGGACTTCTGTGCATACTGCCACTGACAATTGTTTGACCATCGGGAGTGATGGCTACAGAACAAAGATCTAATATAAAACTCCCTTCCAGAGTACGCAGCAAGTTTCCGGTATTGATATCCCACACATTCATATCCCATCGCATGATGGTATTGTCATGATTGCTACTGACAAGAGTTTGACCATCTGGACTGATGGCTACAGAACTAAGCATAGTTTTTGAATGCCCTTGTACGGTAAGCAGCAAGTTTCCGGTATTGATATCCCACAGTTTGATGGTATTGTCATTACTGCCATTGACCAGAGTTTGACCATTTTTACTGATAGCCACAGATGTAACCCAGCCTGAATGCCCTTGTAGGGTATAGAGGCACGTCAAAAATTTACAAGGGTTAACTTGTTTTAACGCCTGTTGAATTTTCGGCTCTGTTTTTTCCCGTAGTAATAAATAGGCACAGCGTTGTACTTCTTCTGAAGAATCCTTCAACGCCTGAATGACAAAATCTATACCTGTTTCCCCATAATTCAAGGCATCTTTGACCGCACTTACCCTTACCTCTACAGACGCGCTTGCCAAGCGACTTCTAACGCCGTCGAGTCCTCCAAGTACAACCCCTGATGATGGGGTGGCGGCAGTACCACCAAGGACGGCATCATATTCTCTAGGCTGCTGGGGCTTTTCTGGCATTACACTTTTACCTCTGTAATCTTATATTTGCCATCCTAGAGTAATAGAATCTGAATGTCCCTCTAGGGTACGCAGCAATTTTCCCTTCTTGATATCCCACAATTTGATAGTTTTGTCACCACTGCCACTGATCACAATTTTTCCATTTGGACTCATAACTACTGAAGTAATAAGGTCTGAATGTCCATCCAGGGTATGCCACAATTTTCCCTTCTTGATATCCCACACCTTGATAGTATTGTCCCTACTGCCACTGACAACAACTTCACCATTTGGACAGATGGCTACATAATTAACAATGCGTGAATGCCCTTGTAGGGTACGCAGCAAATTTCCCGTTTTGATATCCCACACTTTGATAGTTTTGTCATCACTGCCACTGACAAATGTTTGACCATCTAAACTGATAGCTACAGAATTAACAACTTCTGAATGTCCTTGTCGGGTACGCAGTAATTTTCCCGTCTTGATATCCCACACTTTGATAGTATTATCCAAACTGCCACTGATAATTGTTTGATTCTCTAAACTGATAACTACAGAATTAGCAAAGTATGAATGCCCTTGTAGGGTATTCAGCAAGTTTCCCGTTTTGATATCCCACACCTTGATAGTTTTGTCATTACTGCTACTGACAAGAGTTTGATTATCTGGGCTGATGGCTAGAGAATAAACACTTTCTGAATGCCCATTTATGGTATAAATGCGCGTCAAAAATTCCCAGGGATGTACCTGTTTTAACGCCTGTTGAATTTTCGGTTCTGTCCTTTCTTTGAGTAATAAATAGGCACAGTCCTGTACTTCTTCGGAAGAGTTTTTTAAAGCCTGAATTACTAAATCTATCCCTGTTTCCCCATAATTCAATGCCTCTTTAACAGCACTCACCCTTACCTCTACAGACGCGCTTGCCAAACGACTTTTAACACCATCAAGTCCTCCCAGCACAACCCCTGATGAGGGAGTAGCAGCACTGCCACCAAGCACTACATCGTATTTTCTAGGCTGCTGGGGTTTTTCTGGCATTACACTTTTATCTCTGTAATCTTTAATTTGCTATCCTACACCTGTCGCAGGTTAGCATTGACCTCAATCAATTTTTTTGGCAATGCTCTTGATGTAAGATTTTAATGGTTCAGGTGCGATCGCAACAACTCATCGTCGATACAATCCAGTATTTGTATAAACTAATTGTGAATACAAAATAAGTTTGTTAAACGATTACAGTAGGCTTACTAATTGGTAATATGTGTCAGTCAAACTAATTAATAATTATTAAAATTTATTTTATCTCACTCCCCACACTTTGATGGTACTGTCTTGACTGCGGCTGAGAATTCTTTGATTATCTGGACTAATTACTATAGATTTAACACTATCTGAATGCCCTTCTAGGGTACACACTAAGTTCCCCGTATTAAAATCCCACACCTTAAGAGTTCCGTCTGGACTGCCACTGACAAGATTTTGACCATCTGGACTAATTGCCAAACATGAAATAGTGCTTAAATGCCCTTCTAAGGTACGCAGCAAGTTCCCCGTATTAAAATCCCACACCTTAATGGTACGGTCATTACTGCCAGTGATAATTGTTTGACCATCTGGACTAATTGCTACAAAAATCACCCATTTTGAATGCCCTTCCAAGGTACGAAGCAAGCGTCCCGTGTTGATATTCCACACCTTGATGGTTTTGTCACGACTGCTACTGGCTACAGTCTGCCCATCGGGACTGATGGCTACAAAACGAACCTCGTCTGAATGCGCTTTTAGGGTACGGAGCAAGTTTCCTGTATTGATATCCCACATCTTGATGGTGGAGTCACCCCCAGTGATTATTGTTCGACCCTCTGCACTAACAGCTATGGAATTAACATAGTTTGAATGTCCTTTTAAAGTACGGAGCAAGTTTCCTGTATTAATATTCCACACCTTGATGGTGGTACCAATGCCACTGATAATTCTTCTACCATCTGCACTAATGGCTACAGATTTAACAAGAGCTTCAAGGTCTGGAAGTATTTTTGAGGGGTTTCCTATGGTACATAGAAATTTTGCCGTATTAATATCCCACACCTTGATGGTTTGGTCATTACTGCCACTAACAAAAGTCTGCCCATCGGGACTAATGGCTACAGAATAAACTGATTTTGAAAGTCCCTCTATTGACCGGAGGCACGTGAAAAATGTCCAGGGGTTAATCTGTTTTAACGCCTGTTGAATTTTCGGCTCTGTCTTTTCTCGTAGTAATAAATAAGCACAATTTCGTACTTCTTGTGCAGAACTTTTCAAAGCCTGAGTTACTAAATCTATGCCTATTTCTCCATAATTTAAGGCATCTTTGACAGCATTCACCCTTACTTCTACAGATGCACTCAACAAGCGACTTCTAACGCCATCAAGTCCTCCCAACACAACCTCTAATGAGGGAGTAGCAGCACTGCCACCAAGCACTACATCGTATTTTCTAGGCTGCTGGGATTTTTCTGGCATTACAACCTTTACTTCTGCAATCTTTAATTTGCCATCCTGTAACTGTTGCAGGTTAGCATTGACCTCAGCCAAATTCTTTAGCAATGCTCTTGATGTAAAACTTTCTAATAGTTAAGGTGCAATTATGATAACTCATTGTCACGAAAATCTAGTATTTATCTAAACTTATTGTTGATACAAGGTCAGTCGAACTCACTAATTAATTATTAAAATTTATTTTGTCTAACTCTCCACACCATGATAGTGCAGCGGCGATCACCACTGATAACAACTTCACCATTTAAACTCATAGCTATTAAAGTAATAGAATCTGAATGCCCCTCCAGGGTACGCCACCATTTTCCCTTCTTGATATCCCACACTTTCATTAGAACTAGAAAGAATGGAAATATCGCAAGTGATTTTATTCCCAATCCAAATTACAAATCGAAGTTAAGTGATGCCCAACAATAGTGTACATTTGATAAAATCTTATGCTGATAAATGGAAGCAATTGATACAAACCTCTATAATAGCAGAAAAAACCATTCTAGAGAATTACATTAAAACAGCCTATGAATTAATGGGATACGAGGCACCGGAATGTATTTTTGTAAGTGACGTAAAGGTTGCAATTATTGACATATTAAATCATTATGAATGCTATCACGTCCAACCAGATATAAAATATCGTCTAGGTCAAGAAATATGGAATAATATAAAAATTCAAATAAATTATGAAACTCGACGACATATAGTTCAAGGTAATAGAGATCTCTATCAATTAGCCTTTGAATACAAACAGCAAAAATTCTTAAATAGTTTTAAGGAAATCATCCCATATTTAACTAATAACCAAAAAACTTTACTTGTGCGAATCAAGATAAATCTATTGATAGAGAAATGGGTAACATACGGTAGTCAATCTGATTTTTGTATCTCAGAATTAAATTGTAGTTTTGATGTGGAAAAATGGAAAGTATTTAAATTATTAACAAATCAATGCGGGTGTATATATTGTTTAACCTCTTTAAATCAAACAAATATTAAAAGTAAAGAAATAGTAATAGTTGAGGTAGTAGGATGAGATCCGTAGAAGCAGTAGTTGTAGGGTGGGCAGATGCCTACTGACAACCTTATCCGAAGCGATAACTTTGGATTGAGACACAATCTGTTTTACATTCCCCTAACTTCTGGTAGAGCGATCGAGCCGATGTCAGATCAGCCAAGCTAGAAATGGGTGTAAATAGAAGGAAAGCGCAACTAGGGGCAACCTAATATATATATACTACTAACTCCCATTTCGCCCTGCTGTAATACTGTAATAAAACCTATTGATGAAGAGGTTGAAGTGAGAACCACCAGTTAGCAATGTTCAAAGGTTAACTTTATGGGCTATCGCCCTTGAGTAGTTAGAGAGGATGGGGCAAAGGGAGTCTATTTTATCACCGTAATCAGTATTCATACAGCTTCCACTATTTTAATAGCTTTCAATATTACCAACAATTTTCAATATTACAGCAGTTTTTAAAAGTAAGAGCGGGTAAGAAACTAGCAAATATAGAAGTAAAAATTCCTGAAGCAATCTAATGAAGTCAAACAGTTTCAAGCAGGAACAGTACCACCTAATCAAATATACTTTGATCGGAATGGAAATCGTATAAACTATGTAAAAGGTAAATGGGAAGTGCAGAAATGACAATCGAAACAAATTTAAAAGCAGAGATAATACCTTTCAAGTCTTGTGGAGTAATTACTATTGGTTCTAGTTTATCTGAGTGTACTTTTCTTGATGATGCATTATGGCTTAAAAAGCCTATAAACGCTGACATAGACTTAGTTGACTCTTTAGGATGGGTCTGTGAACGTTTACTTTCAAAAGATGGATTGGTCATAGTTAGAACAGTCTGCTATTACAAAAATGATATTATTATGCTATGCTTTAATTCAAAAAATATTCTTTATTTTGCTCTGATGAAGAAGGGATTTGAAGGCAAAGTATTTGGGGAGATAGGAATAGGTTCAACATTGGGAGAGCTTAGAAGGTTTGTTGAATTTGAATATGATAGTGGAGATGAAGCATATTATCCATCTGAAAAATCAGAGATTATAGGTATTGCTTTTTATACAGGACTATCACCTTATTCAGGGGTAGATGATGAAGAATTATTTATATTAGAAGGTGGAGATCTTGATCATCTAGATGACGATCAAGAAATAATTATGATTTCCATCCAAGATTGGAGTCTCAATGATAGAAAAATAGAAATGTAGGGTGGGTAGTATTCATCACTTTAAATAGCCAGTAGGGTGGACAGTGCCCACGGCTTCAAATCAAGACAGAACAAAGATTTAAACTCATTTTACTTTTCATCAATCTCGGTAAATGCGATCGCTATTTATTGGCTATACACGCATTTATTATATTACTCGATTATCTTTACTTGGACGGAATGACTTGGGTGAACTAGGGTTCATAAGCATTGTTAGGTGGCGGGTTCCCAGATCACTGAAATATGTCGCAATAGTTGCGATCGCTCGGGTCATCTGGACTCCCCACCCAGACCTCGAAATCGTTAGTGAGCTTATAGTATGTGAGCGCCTGCTGCACCCCTGCACTCTTGAGTGCCGCAGCACAGCAGGTGAAAAACTTATCTGCAATCAGCTCGGCTTGTGCTCCCTCGCACTCGGAGTCGCCGTCACGGAAGCACGCCTCCCATTCTTCCCGCATTAAGAGGCCTAATCCTTGTGTCTCTTCCCACCCGCCGGAGGCGTTCGGATCGGTAAATTGGAAATACTTCCAATCAGCCAGGTGCCACTTACCCATACTGTCCTGCGGGGTCAGGAAACATAAATCAATGCTGCCGTGCCACGGGTGACAGTCGATAGCCGGAGCGCTGATTAACTCACCTGAGAAGTCATCCGCTCGTTCTCGCAACTCCCGTCCAATGATCTCCTCTAGCTTATTTGTGAAACTGTGTGGGTCAACACCTTGAGACATATGTTTAGAGAGTTCCCTAGCCACAATAATCGGAGCCGCCTAACTCGTTATTAGACGGAGTTCGTCCGCAGATCCATCTCAAAAAGGGGGATAGGCAGATTGTTTCGGCAGATCCCTCCACAACAGGTGGATCTGAGGAAAGCTTCTTCATAATACGCCGATCAACGTGGATTTGAGGCAAATTTACGCTCAACAGGAGAGAATACTTATCTGTAATTGTTTGATAATGACTTCAGAAAATTTACACTAGAAAGATATTAAGAGATTATGGAAAGTAAAAGTATTTTAATAATTGAAAATCCAGATGGTAAAGTTGTTAGGAACCCAGATGACATCCAAATGAATATATTGAAAGAGAAAATTTGCAACACGTCAGATACTTTTTGGAGTCAAGGTAATGGTGATATGGTTATCACACATTATTATAGTGCAGATAGATATTATACTTTGATGGTATTTCCTAATGATGAATATGGTATTTACTTGAAATATGATCGTGGAAATGAAGAGGTTGGACTAGAATGGTTGTCATTAGGTAACAAAGAGAAACTTGGGGAAGAAGTGGCTGAATATAGTTTTGAAATGTATGCATCCATAGGTTTTTTTATTGATGCAGAAAATGCTTGGAAGGCAGTTAAACACTTTTGTTTAACTGCTGAAAAAACATCAGAAATAGAATGGATATTTTGTAGGAATGTACCAGAACAGTGCAATTATTAAATCTTAAAAATACATATTAATTAGAAATGTAGAGTAGGCAGTGACCACCACTTCAAATCAAGGCAGAGCCAGGATTTAAATTCATTTTGACAATCACTCGATTTCGGTAAACGCGATCGCTATTTATTGACTCGATAGCATCTATTATATTACTCGATCATCTTTACAAGGAAGCGATCGCGGCTGATGACATTTGATCGTTAATTCTGCGACCCAACATTAATAATCGATCGCTTTGCAATACTCGATTACCTGTGCTATTCCACTCCGTTTAATCAATAAATCAGAATCAAAAAGGATAAAGTCTTACTCTTTAATAAGATTCGGTACTTTATTTATTGCTTTGCCCCAAGTGACAGCTTCCGTAACACTACCCCTAGATCCACAAACTGGTATTGTCAGAAATGTACATCCAAAAATAGCAAAAGAGCCAAGCAAAAGAAAATAAAAATATGCGGTATGTATTTAGTGGTGATAAAAAAGATGGAGCGGACGGTATTTTTAAAATTTCTTTTGACATACTAATAAATGAATCCAATCTTATCAAAATTTTTGAAAATCTTCTAACATGGAAAGAAGACGAATCTCATGAATTTTGGGGATTTATCTTTTATGATGAGTATGATGATCCTATCGATGAAGTTACAGTACGATATTTAGATGAGGAAAAGAAATATAGTAAGTCAGAATTCCGCCATCTATTAATCATGGCAATTGAGAGGTTTTTTTCCATGTATCCCGATCCAGAAGGAAGAGAAGAAATAAGCAAAATTATTAATTTTACAGAAATGTAGTAAAGCCGTAGGGTAGGCAGGTGCCCACGAATAACCTTGTACGAAGCGACAACTTCTGATTGAGGCTCAATCAAGGGTGCTAATATTTGTAACTGTTCAGGGAGTAATCAGAGAATGCGGATTTCGAGCGATCTCTAGACATTGTTTAGTGCTGATTAGCCATTTTTTCGCCTCACTGATGGCTTTTAGGCACTTTTCGCACGGTTGCTGATACTGTTGGCTAACTCCCCAAAGTGCGATCGCAAATATCCAGTAGAACAGGGTACGAAAACCATTATCGCCAACTCTGTTAAGGTGAACTCAACTGTTCAAAGTTCAAGTGATAAGTTTACAGCCTTTTTTACACTGCGATCGCAGATTTTAGTCTATCAGGGGTAAATAACAGTTTATTAACAGAGAGCCGATAGGCTCCAATTAAACTTTATAGTGATCGCACACTCAATTCTAATTAATTGTTTGATTAGCTCCCCTATCGGGGTGCTTTTCCTAAAAAGCCGCGTGATTGTTGAAAGTATTTTTCCCTTGTTCCACTTTTTAACAGTTCTATTGCATACTAATTGCAGTAAAAGTTCTGTACTTGTTGAAATTATTTAACCATTGCTACACTTTCAAACTGTACGCTCTTTCTGTTAAAACTGAAAAACTGAACATTGAAAAATTTTAAGCCCTAGTATTGACTGCGATAGCTTGCGCCGACCTGTCGGTTCGCAGATTTTTACTCTATTAATAGAAGTAACAATCTGATAATAGTGAGCCGATAGGCTACTTAAACAATTAAATAACGAGGTGAAATGGAGTTGAGTTAGTACCTAGAAAACTTTTATCCAGGTTGGTTCTGTTGTGTTTTGGAGGTCAAAGTTATAACTGTTGAGGAACTGTTACAACGTTATGGAAAATGGGAGAAAGATTTTTGTAATTTAGTTACATTATAAATTAAACATTTACATGGGTAAAACAATACGAAAACCTGTTACTTGATCTGTTTTTCGATAACTCATCCATCCTTGTGATGAGCAAGTACAATCTTCTACCGAACTATAATAAGCACCACCCCGAACTGAGCGTAGTGATGCATGATTTGGATCTGGATGCTCGTCCATACACCATTCCCACACATTACCATGCAGATCGTGTATTCCAAGGCTATTAGCTGGAAATATTCCTACTGGTACAATTGGCTCCGGTATATCTTTGGTATAAATACCTGTTTTTGAGGAAGCTCGACCATAATTAGCTAAATTGGAAGTTAGTAGATTACCAAAGCCGTACAATTTGCTAGAGCCAGCACAGCAAGCAAATTCCCATTCGGATTGATATGGTAGTCTAAATTCTCGATTTTCTTTCTCTGATAATTTTCTACAGAATTCTAATGCATCTATCCAGCTTATCCCTGTTGCAGGCTTTTTAAAGTCAAGATTTCCACCTTCAGGAAAAGAATGCATTATTATGTACCATTGCTTTTGAGTAATTGTATATTTACTTATTAAGAAAGATGAAGTTAATTCAGCACAACCATTGTTAGCAATATCATTACGCAAATAGTTATCTACATCCATTAATACCAGTGTCAATATTTCTTTTTTATCTAATTTTATATCCCAGCATTTTCCTCGGTTTTCAAAATATTCAATTTCACCTGATGATAATATTTTAGCGGCAGTAAAGTTATAATTTTGAAGCATAGTTTAAATATAAAATATAAAATATTGGAATCAACTCAATGGAATATCAAGCAGCAAAGAAAATTGTTTTCGACTTTATAAATACTAGCTTTGACAGTGTTGATGATGATGAATATGTCATAATTGATGATGAAATTACTGCAACTGAATTTGGTTGGGTGTTTTCATATCAATCAAAAAAATTCCTGGAAACAAATGAACTAATTTATGCAGTAGTTGGTAATTCTCCAATTATTTTTGATAATCGCGATGACTCCATTCATATAACAGGTACTTCACATGACATTACTTTTTATATAGAGCAGCATAGAAACAACTATATTCCAGAGAGCAGGTCGTAGGGTTGGCATCTGCTTACAGACAAATTTGTGCGAAGCGATAACTTTAGTTTGTTTTCACGATCGATCTGCCACCATTCCTCCAGTCAAGATGACTTAGCAACATTAATTGACGAATATCTGAAAGGTCAAAATTTCAAATCTCCAACAGCAACTCATCTAGCACTCAGAGATTCAGTTAAGGAAGTTCGGATACTTGCAGGTGAAAATAACCATATCTTTATTAGGGGCAAAGATTTCTAATGGATTCTACAACAAGCATATCTTATTCTAAAAACCACTGGCGTACAACACGTAGAGGCCGTACTATTGCTGATTGGTTATTTATTGTGCCACATCCAAAAAATGAAAAAGAAGTACAAAAATTGCTCGATCTCTTTAAATCAATTGCAGCGATTGGCGAAGAACAAGATATTTACTGCATTTCCACAGCAAAAGATTCAGAGGCTCGTATGAAAGGAGCACAAAGTCATGCCGATTACATAGAACGAGATTTTTTGAGCAGACAAAATATATATGAACCACTAGATTTTGATGGGTTCCCATTTTTTGTTGGCCCGCTAGACTTTAGCACAAAGCTAGCTTATTATGACTCAAACAATGAGGTTGTAGAACAATATGTTGGGAACGTGGGAAGCCTAATAGCAGAAATTTATGACATTGAAATCAATAAAGATTGTGCCGATCCAACTACTGCAATTACTTTGGATATTGATTCCAGCTTTGAATTTGATGTAAAGAATCACAGACACACCGAAAATAAGGTGATTAAAGTGAGAATAGGACTAACGACAGACATTTGGTTTCCCTGGATTGATGGTATCATACACGCTTTTCGCCCGCATGGTGAAGAACCCTATTTGCAGCCTGTAAATCATCCAACTTTCGGCAGGGTATATGACAACAGAGAGATTGTAAGCTATCATACTCCTCGCCTCAATAAATTCCTATCTGAATCTCATAAGATTGTTTCTTCTTACGGTGGAAAGTGTAAGCTTGATACAACAGAGGGAGCTTCTTTGTATGCACAAATGTGTAGCACTTTGGGCGTTAAACTTGATTAACAAGCCACCTGAAAGGCGGTAGTGTTTCAGATGTGTTATTCAAGGAATAGTTAAACCAAAGGCGATCCTGTTCATAAATAAACCAATCACTAGATCGTTGTTTGAATACTCAAGAACCATGACCTACAACTTACTTAATTAGAGTAGCTTTTTAAGTTCCCAAGGTCGCAGACGCTACCGCGCCTTCACTCTTAGTAGAAGTAGTTGCAGTAGACAAAGAGAGCATTTAACAGGTTATGATTGTGGTGCCTATCCTAACCAAGTGCTTAAGCTGCCAACTTCTTCTACAGGTCATTTAAGTAATGACCTTTAAAAACTATGATGATTAATAATATCAGTCAACTAAAATCAGAGATACTGAGGCGAAGAATAGCTAAGGAAGAAGACTTAGTAAGCTGTTCTGAACAAGACCTAGATGCGATCGAAAAACAATATGGTAAGCTACCGCTATATTACAAGCAAATTATGAGGCTTTGGGGAGGTGGAGTTGAAAAAGGTTTGTCTGTTTATGGAGATAACTTCAGACTTACCAGAGCTATCACCCTAAATAAGTGGATGCAAGAAGATACATTTTTAATAGATGAAAACACAGGAGATAATATTAATGAGCTAAAAAATGTTTTTTTTATATCTGGGAGGTATGCGGAATAGAGTGGTGGTGCTGAATTTATAAAGACAGGTGAGAATTTAGAAGATGCAATTGTTTATAGTATTGATATGGCTTTTTCCGACAATAGCGATGAATGGGTAAATTCAATTGAAATTGCTTTTGACTCTATTTGGAAATGGATAGAGGTTGTTGTAACCGAAAAGGAAGAAGCAATGCTAAAGTCAAAAAATAATGTCAAAAGTGTCAGCCCAAAAAATAGATGGTTTTGGCAAGGCTTATTTGACAAATAATAACTTACTGAAAAGTATATTGTAATCTTGTAGTTTAATATGAACTGGCTTGCTCACATCTTTTTGTCCGCACCAACAATTGAAAGTCAGCTAGGAAATCTATTAGGTGATTTAGTCAAAAGTGGCGATCTTTATCAATTAGATCCATTGGTGAGAGATGGGGTGAATCGGCATTATGCGATCGATAAATTTACGGATAGTCATATAATTTTTAAAAATAGTAAAAGAAGAATTAATCAGGAGTATAGTAGGTTTGCTGGAATATTAATAGATGTCTTCTACGATCACTTTCTGGCAAAAAATTGGCAGTTATATTCTGGCAGTATTTTCTCTAATTTTGTAATGGAAGTATACAACTCATTTCAAAGCTATCAAGGAAATATTCCAGAGTACGCTAGGCAAATTATCCAACAAATGATTTATGAAGATTGGTTAACGAGTTATCAGTCTTTTGACGGCGTAGAAAATGCTTTAAGAAGAATCGACGCTCGAATTAAAAGCCGTAGGGGTAATCAAATTAGTCTTGTTAATGCTGTCAAAATACTCGAACAAGAGTATTTTAATATCGAACAGGACTTTGGCTCTTTTTTCCCAGAGTTACAGCGTCATATGCAAAATTATAGATAATATTGTTAGTAGCAGTAGTTGATAAAAGGCAGTAGGATGGGCAAATACCCACAGACAACCTTATCCGAAGCGATAACTTCGGGTTGAAGCACAATCTGTTTTACATTCCCCTAACTTCTGGTAGAGCGATCGAGCCTCCGTCAGATCAGAGATACTTTGTAACTGCACGCACTAACGCATTTCAAAAGTGAATTTACTGTTAAACGTGAGTTCAAATATTAGAAGTAAACTTGCTGCAAAAACTGGAAACCTGTTAGAACTGTAAAAACTTGGAAAACAGTATAAGCTGGAAACCTTGATAAGTAATAAGTTTTAAGCCCTGTTTAGACTGCGATCGCAGTTTTACTTTATTAACAGAGAGCCGATAGGCTCGCATTAAACTAAACTTTATAGTGTGCGATCGCACAGTCAATTTAATTAAATGTTTGATTAGCGCCCCTACCGTGGCGCATAACGAAAAGTAACGTGATTGTTGAATCTTTATTCCCTGCTTCACTACTACCCTGTTACAATTTGTACTTGACAACAGTTTTGCTGCACACACTTACGCATTTAAACGTGACAAATTACAAGAAACAAAATCTGCACCTTCATGTTCCACATTAGCTAAAAGACGTACACTTAGGTTTTAGTGTCGATTGTTAAGGACAACAGTACCTCAATGATAGATTCAATTCAAAAATTAAAAGAGAATATAATTTCGACAGGATCTTTAGAGAGACATTTAGCAGGATGCACTGAAGAAGAAATTTTATGGATAGAGAAAAAATATGGTGGAATTTTTCCAGAATCTTACAAAGATATTATTTCTTTAATTGGATATGATGCAGGATATTTAATAGATGACAATCAATGGTTTTTCTTTGTCGATCAAATATTGCAATTTCTTGATGATTCTAAAGAAGCTAATGAAGAAGGGATATTAGCAGGAGAAAAAGTGAATTATTTTCCTGATAAATTTTGGCCTATTTTTACGATTTACTATGAAGATATTCATTTTATTTATATGAATGGAGGAGTAGATTGTCCTGTATATATATATGAAACATCTGAGGAACCCATAATTAAGCTTGGGTGGAAATCAGTTTGGGAGTGGTTAGATGAAATCTTTAGAGAATTGTCGTCTTATTACAGGATTAGCTCGTCACTCAGAAGAAGAGCTAATTATAATCGTATTAATATTCACTCTACTTGAAATAAACACTTACATCAATTTAAATGAATGGATTATTTATTGGTAAATTGATTAATCTACCAAGCATAAAATGCTAACAATATCTCTATCTTGTTAGACAGTGTAAATATGGGGCATAGTGATATCGTAAAAATTCTTATCCAAGCAGGTTCTCATGTTCCTTTACTACCTTGTTGTATGACAACTGCTGTAACTATTGTACGCTCGATTGTTAGAAGTGATAAAAGTGAACTCAACTGTTCGATGTTAAAGCTGAAAAATAAGAAGTTTTACGCCTTTTTTAACTCTGCGATCGCAGTTTTTACTTTAATGATAATAAAACAATCTAGTGATAGAGAGCCGATAGGCTCATTAAACTTTATAATGTACATAGTGCGATCGCATTAATATTTAATATCTTGTATTAGCGCCCCTATCGTGGCGCATAAGTGCGATTCGTTGGCTAGAAACCAAATTTTTTGAAAAGTTTTGGAGGATTAGCCGCAAGGATAAATAGGGAGAAATCCCGAACTGAACCTTGACAACTGAGTGATCTTGAGGGTGAGAATCCCTCCCCTGTAGATGCCAGGTGAAAGCATAGCCCCTACGGTAGCGACTAGCCATCAATCCGTAAAGCGGGGATAAAAGCCCTTCCACACTCAAGCGTCCAAGGTAGTGCGGGGCAAGCAAAGAATCCATGAGTAAAGCAATCGCTTGAATCCATGTCCGACCCATCGTTACACGGAGCCAGCAAAAAGGACTGATTAGCTGGAGCCAAAAGGCAAAGGATTATTGGTTGGCGGTATTAAGCTCGACCAACAGCATCTCTAAACAAACCCGGTGGAAAGTGGAACTCTACAGATTCATAGTATGGTCGCTCGGAACGAAGTAACCCCTTGTATGCTCTCTTGGTAATCGAAAACCGAGAGTAGGTGCTAACCGGATGCTGCGAGGTGGTGGGATTGTATCAGAAGCAAATGCCTTGCTGTAATGGCAGGGATAGGCTGACAGATACACGGTGATAAGGATTGAATAGTCGAACATTTGTAGTCTATATGTCTAATACGCTGAGTAATCAGACGGTGGAATGGAGCAAGGTCAACTGGCGTAAGCTAGAAATCCGTGTTTATAAGCTGCAAAAAAGAATATTCAGAGCCTCTAGTCGTGGTGATATTAAAGCAGTTCGCAGACTCCAAAAGACTTTGATGAGGTCGTGGTCAGGGAAGATGCTGTCAGTGCGTCGCGTGACACAAGATAACCAGGGCAAAAAGACGGCTGGAGTTGACGGGGTAAAATCCTTAACTCCCGTACAAAGGCTGGCACTGGTGAAAAAGCTTGAGCTAAAGGGGAAAGCCATGCCCACTCGTAGGGTATGGATAGATAAACCAGGGACAACTGAAAAGCGTCCTCTTGGTATTCCCACTATGCACGACAGGGGGCTTCAGGCGTTAGTCAAACTAGCACTTGAACCGGAGTGGGAAGCAAGATTTGAACCCAACTCCTATGGATTCCGACCAGGGCGCTCATGCCACGATGCAGTCCAAGCAATCTTTAATGCAATTAAGCATAAAGCTAAATACGTACTTGATGCTGACATTGCTAAATGCTTTGACCGAATTAATCACGGGGAACTTCTCAAAAAATTAAATACATTCCCGACACTTAAACGCCAGATTAAGTCATGGCTCAAGTCGGGGGTGATGGATGGAAAACAACTGTTCCCCACATCTAAGGGTACGCCACAAGGTGGGGTCATTTCCCCCTTACTAGCGAATATTGCCCTTCACGGGATGGAAGAACGGATAAAACAGGTAGCGGAAACGCTACCAGGTAATAAATATAAGAATCGTAAATCTTTAAGCCTAATCCGTTACGCCGATGACTTCGTGATACTGCACGAAGACATAACCGTTGTCCAAAGATGTTCTGAAATTATCTCCGAATGGTTAAATGGCATGGGTCTAGAATTGAAACCAAGTAAAACGCGCCTTGCCCATACTCTGTATGAACATGAGGGGCAAAGCGCAGGGTTTAACTTCCTGGGATTTAATATCAGGCAGTACCCAGTTGGAAAATATAACACGGGTTGTAATGGCAATGGGAAACCACTTGGATTCAAGACACTCATCAAACCCAGCAGAGAAAAGATCAAGGTACACTATGACCGGATTGCTGAGGTAATAGAACAACATAAAACAGCTTCACAAACTGCGTTGATAGCCCATTTGAACCCAATCATTAGAGGGTGGGCTAACTATTACCGAACATTCATTAGCAAAGAGACATTCTCGGCGCTTAAATCTTTGGTGTACAACAAATTACAAAGCTGGGCAAAACGCCGCCACCCTAACAAATCAGGGGAATGGGTAGCCAAGAAATATTGGCAAACTATAGGCGGTGATAATTGGGTATTCGCAACCAGGCAGTTAGGGAAAAAACCACTGCGGTTACTAAAGCATACGGAAACTGAAATAATTCGTCATGTAAAGGTTAAAGGCGATGCCAGTCCTTATGATGGCAACCTAATTTACTGGGCGCGACCTGAACTGGTCGTTTAGAACGGGAAGCCGACTCCCCTATCGGATTCACACCCGATACCCTCACGTAAAAGACTCAAATGAGTCTGGTCACGACCAAGTAGGTAACGAAACAGTCGGAATGCAGACCACGCAAGTAACCGAAGCTGACAGCCTAAGTCGGTCAGGAGCAAGAGGGAAATCCCCAAAGGTGAACTTAAGTGAACTATCGGATTAAACTGCGTTATCTAGGACAGAGCCAAATAAGGCTGATAGGCTCCAACCAAAAGGTGAGTGGATAGGATTTATGACTCCAGTATTCATAAATCGTGTGAACAAAACCTCCACCGCAGAATAGATAGCACCTAATGCGGACTGAAAAACTAAACGATACAACAGGGTAAGTCCTACAGAGTCTAGAAGAAGTCGATAACTTCTAGTAGGTCTAAGGCAACAAGGACGGAACTCTCTGGAGGATAGAGGATGGAAGAAAAAGCGAAGGCTGGCTTGTAATGAGTCAGACAGAGGTTGAAACATCACCTCCGACCGAAAGGGAAGCTGACTTCTTCTGGGTCTTATACGAAAGTGAAGCTGACAAAGGAATCTAATCTGAGGACAAGTTAGATGGTGTCATCACTGACAACAAACGGACTAAAGAGACAGCAAAAAGACTGGAGCCAGGTCAACTGGAATAAAGTTAATAAGCTTGTCAGAAACCTACGTCAAAGAATCTTTCGCGCGAGAAAACTTGGTGACTTCCGTAAGTTAAGAAGCTTGCAGAAGTTAATGCTACGGAGCTACGCAAACTTACTGTTATCGGTTCGACGCATCACTCAAACTAATCAAGGTAAAGCAACGGCAGGAATTGATAAAGAGGTCGTCAATACCCCAGAGCAGCGAGTGATTCTGGCAAATAACTGGGATGGGGGCAATCTCAAACCAGCCCGAAGGGTAGAGATACCAAAATCCAACGGAAAGAAAAGACCGCTCGGAATCCCAACCGTGCGAGACAGAATCGAACAGGCAATAGTCAAGAATTCACTAGAACCTGAATGGGAAGCCGTATTTGAGGAACACTCTTATGGTTTCCGACCGGGAAGAAGTTGTCAAGATGCCATACAACAAAGCTTCAATAGATTGCAAAAAGGCAGAGACACCTGGGTTCTAGAAGCCGACATCAAGGGATTCTTCGACAACATCGCCCATGAATCCATCCTGAACATGATGGGTAACTTCCCCAAAAAGGAACTCACCAAAGGATGGTTAAAAGCGGGGTTTGTGTTCAAGGGTAAATTAAATCCTACGGAACAAGGCACACCACAGGGTGGCGTGATATCACCATTACTTGCCAACATCGGTTTGCATGGCTTAGAAACCTTTATAAAAGCCACCAATCCGAAACTTGGCGTGGTGCGATATGCCGATGATTTTATCATCACGGCTAGAGACAAACATACTCTCGAAATTGCCCGAACCCTGATTCAAGCATGGATGTCAGAAAGAAATCTTGAATTAAGCGCTGAGAAGACAGTAATCACGTCAATGGAAGATGGCTTCGACTTCTTGGGATACAATTGCCGACACTATGATGGAAAACTCCTCATCAAACCGTCCAAAAAGAAGGTACTAGTGAAGAAATCAAAAACCTGAATGGTGCAGAACAGGAAGTCCTAGTTAAGAAGCTAAATCCAATTCTCAGGGGTTTTGCCAACTACTACAAAGGGGTAGTGAGTAAAGAAATCTTCAGCTATATCTCACATCGAGTATGGCAATACCTTTGGCGTTGGGCAAAGCGTAGACACCCCAACAAAAACACAACATGGGTTCGCAAGCGATACTTCAAAACTGTAAAGGGTAATCAATGGTCATTCGCCTGTACCACAAGAGACAGACGGAGTAAGGATAAAGAACTCGTCCTTTACCAAATCGCATCTACTCCCATTGAACGCCATATAAAGGTCAAAGGTAACGCTAGCCCTGATAACTCCTCGTTAAAAGAATACTGGAAAAAACGCCATCAGAAGCTTGGGAAAACCCGCTTCGATAAAGTTTCCAAACTTTATGAAATAGCAGGAAACCAGGAATGGAAATGTCCCATCTGTGACGACCCACTATTTAACGGAGAGGAAATCGAAACCCATCACATAGTACCTGTGGCAGAAGGTGGAACAGACGACGTGGCAAACCTTCAGCACCTACATAAAGCTTGTCATAAGCAGGTACATAAAACCCAAGTTAAACCTCGCTTGAAGTAAGGCTTGAGCCGTATGAGTGCGAAAGTCTCAAGTACGGTTCTTAGGGGAGGGGAAAGAGGTGACTCTCGAACCTCACCCGACAGTTCAAGAATGGGTAAAAACCCTGAAGTGCCTAAAACAGTGGCAACACTTCTGAAGTCACAGAAAGGGAAATGCGCTCACTGCAAACTGCATTTTACAGAACAATCGGTGATGGAAGTTGACCATATTATTCCTAAGTCAAAAGGCGGGAGGAATGAATATAAAAACTTGCAATTACTTCACCGTCATTGCCACGATAAAAAGACTGCTAATGATGGCAGTTATGGTACAAAATCTGACTGCAACAGTGTCAAACCTACGCCCGTCAAATCGGGTAAAAGAGGTATCAATGACAATGACCTTATTACTGAGGAGCCGTGTGAGGTGAAAGTCTCAAGCACGGTTTTGAAGACGAGCGGTTCTCGTGAGGGAATCGCTTAGTTTAACTGAAAAAGTACCAGGATTGTTGAATGTTTATTTACTACTATCATTCACTTTCTCATCTATTAATAACTATTATCACATAATAATGTCTCAACTTAATTCAGCAATTAGGGCTGGTGATGTAGCAAAGGTGCGCCAACTTATTACAAATAGTCACGCAAATTTGAAAGAGACATTTGGCACAATAGCTTTAGCCCAGGCTGCTGATTTAGGGCATTTAGAAATCATTCAAGTTTTGATTGAAGTAGGAGCCGAGGTAAATGATGAAGATCGAGTACTGTATCCACATGAAATTCCTTTAGCAAGAGCAGCTTCTCAAGGACATCTGCAAGTTGTTCAAGTGTTGCTTGACGCTGGGGCTGAAGTAAACATACCTGTCCAAGATCCAGAATATTGGACACCTTTAATGTGTGCTGTTAATAATGGAAACATCAAGGTTGTAAAGCTATTAGTTGATGCTGGTGCAAACGTTGATGAAATTAGAGGCGGTGGGAACTTTGCCTTAATGATTGCTGCCCACTCGAAGAATTGGGAAATTTTTGAATTTCTCGCCCCTTTAACCAACTCCATACTAAGGCAGGAAGCCGAAAAAGTTTTTTAGGTGAATCTGTCAATTAAACTGGTACAGCCTAAAGCTTTTGAGCTATTGCGTATCAAAGTTTACCTTTTCAACAATTCTTCAATTTTCATAAATATTAAGCTTGTTTAAAGTTTATACAATTATAATTGTTATAACAGTTGGGTAAGAAACGTTTCAATATTTACCTGTTAACGTCAGACTGTTATAACATTCTCATCAAATGTGCGATAGCACATGATAGCGATCGCACACTCAATTACAATTACTTATTTTATTAGCACCACTAACGTGGCGCTTTTCTCAAAAGTCACGTGATGATTGAATCTTTATTTACTGTTACACTGTACTTCATAATGAATTTAAAGAATCAATTAATCTAGTTAGTATATTTTCTTGACAAAAAGTATGTACTATATTGCTTTTTTTATTGTTAACAAAACTTTGATAGATTCGCCAATACAATTCTGGTTAAATGAGCAAACGAAACTATACACTTTAATCCAGATAGATGAAAGTCAAAATCAATATTTTCTGTCCTCACTAGATGATTTAACGTCAAATTTTGATAAGTTCTTTGGGTACGAATGCCAGTGGTATATTTGTAGTGGAAACTTAGATCGGTTTTCAGCCGCTCAATTGCCAGAACTACCAGTAGTGACAATCAAACAGTTTCCCTTAATATCACTTGATAAAATTGATTTTACACTCCAATACTTTGCTGACAACTATCAATGGTCAATTTTACCTTGGGGTCGCGGCCCACGTTGTTCTAGTTTTGTATTTATTTCTAAAGATGCTAGTTTACGCGATCAATTTATAGAAATATCAAATAATCCCAGCAAAGTAGAAGATCAAAAAACAAGTAGTTGTAATAAAATACTTATTTCAATATATGATGTATTTAGTAAATTCAGTGAAGTAGCTAAAGCACTTTTGTTTCAAGAAGATATTGATACGATTGGAGAAACTTGGGATGCTTTTAAATGCGACATCAATCCTCCCTATTTGATTAGTGATATTCTTTTCAATGAAGAAACATTATTGATCACATCTACTGGCGATATTGATAAGGATATTAAGTTCACAAAAATTAATCATCCTATTTCTATAGATCTATTAGAGGCGTATGGTTTAGTAGTCAATTTATACATATACCGCCCTAATAACAAAAGAACATTTGAAGCATTATCTGAATTAATCTATGGGTTAGATACACATTTATTTGTTTGGATAGATGGACACACCAATCTTAATTTAATAACAGATTTAATCTCAAAAATCTATTTAAGTAATTCCGATCTAACTCATCTTTCAGATATTCTTAAATGTACTCAATGGATGTATGGATTAAGAAGAGATGTTTTTGAGATCTTCACTTCTATAATTATTTGCAATAATAATACAATCTTGCAAGAAATAGATGCTTTTAGGTCTGATAGTTATCATCTACTTGGATGTTTTTAAATACATTAAATTAGTAATTATGAGAAGTGAGAACAACTATTAAAACTACAAAGTAAAAAAAATAAGCCCCTATTAACGCTGCGATAGCAGATTTTTATTCTATTAACAGAGAGCCGATAGGCTCTCATTAAACTTTATACTGTGCATAGTGCGGGATGGCATAGCATATTGTAGCGATCGCATTAATATTTAATATCTTGTATTAGCACCACTATCGTGGCGCTGATCCCAAAAGTACCGTGATTGTTGAAATTCTTTTTTTTTTCTGTTTTATTACAATTAATGGATACACATAAGAATGCCAAATGCTCTAGTATTTGTAGCTACATATCCATATCGTTATGGTACCCCAGAAAAAATACTTTACTCTAGAAAATATTATAAAAATGAATCCAGTAGAAGAGTTACGGCATTTATTTGATGGTTCAACACCAGAGGATAAAGTAGAAGGATTCTGTTTAATTGAATTCAATGTTAATTGTCAACAAGATGCCGACAAAGTTCTCCAAAATTGTAGAGAAGTTTTTGGGCTAGTACTTCAGCAATCTGAAAAAAACTGGCTTTCAGAAGCTGAATGGTACAAATTACTACCCCAATGGTTTATTAAGCGTTGCTCCCCAGAAATGACAGTAGAAGAAGAGGAAAAATATCTATCTAGATGGCATTCACTTTCCGAAGAAGAGCAAGTACGTCAAACAGAAGAAGAATTTTGGTCTGTGATGGAGTGGGTAAGTTGGTTTGAGCCGAGTAATGAGCCGCATGACCAACGCTATTGGTATTGGTGGGACGCTTTTGTAAGATCTCCGAATTTACTACTTGTAGTTGTAGAAGTTATAGATGTTCCCTTTCCTTGGGGATCTTTTGATTGGCTAATGAAAGCATCAGGTGCTATCAAAGTTGAGGAGGCAACACGCTTTTAGTGCGATCGCGGTTTAATGTTTTACTGAGAAGTGAAAGATTTTACGCCCTTGTTGACTCTGCGTTAGCAGATTTTAATTTGTTAGTAGTCAAACAGTCTATGACAGAGAGCCGATAGGCTACCTTTAAACTTTATACTGTGCAACAATAAGGTTTGCAGGTTTCAACTGTGCCTTACAGCTTTTAATAGTTAGCTAACAGCAAGCCGCGCTTGCTTCCTTTAAACAGCTACTTCACTTTACAACTGTTCGACATTCAGCAGTAAAAATACTTAAACACTTGACAAAAAAGTTTTCTTGTCGCTATTTATAATGAATAGATATAAATTCAAGCAAAATATTTTGAAAAAGATGTTATACGTTTAAAATGGTGGATATTCAACAACAAAAAAATGAATTTCAAGTCAGATTTTATAATTGGTCTCTGACTGAAGCCCAACGTGAAGTTGAGGAGAACTACCCATCACTACGAAAATTCAATGGGTTGTATGCTCTAGAGTTTTTGGATGCGATTTGCTCCTTTGAAGAAAAAGAACAGTACCAGATTATTCGTTCGCTAACTCGTCACGCACATCGTCAGGCACTTGATGTTCTTGGTGATTCTTTGACCCGAAAAGATAGAAAAAATGAAAAGGAATTTAGCCAAAGAAAAAATAAATATTTTTTGAAGCATTCATTTAATTACAATACTGAGCTTTCCAAATATCAAGAAAGATTGACTAGAACATCTTCTGAGATTTGTGAATCTATCGGCAAATATCTCCAAATATTTTCAAACGATCTGGGACATTTTTCTGTTTTAGAAAAATCAAAATGGCGAATCAGAAAAATAATTAACACCTGGAATATTGATACTAGAGTTAAATTTGATAGCGAACAATGTATGTTGATGTATGTTCATCACATTAGTGACATCAATATCAAATATTCTTCTCTATCAGGAGATATTTTAATGCTTAACTGTCTGGGAATGGCTCCAGCAATTTGGACTCCTTGGACAGAACAAGCTATGACTGAGGCATTGCAATCGATTGTTTCGCTATGTACTTCCTTTTTTGAAGCAGCTACTCACCTAGTTGATGGACTTTCTTTTTCCTATAATTCTACACAAATTTTGCTATCTAACAATACAGATTCGTCTAACGATATCAACAAACGTATAGAATCTGTAAAATATGATTTTCATCATAAATTTTATAAATGGTGCTTAACAGATGCTCGACGAGAGGTTGAAGCTGACTTTCCATTTATTAAACAAATTAATAATTTTGATGCTTTATATACTCTTTTCTTCATGCGCGATTTTCCCAAAGAGAAACAATTAGAGACAATGCTAGCTATTAAAAAATATGCCTATTGCAAGAATTTAAAAATAGAAGATACTCTAACATTAGAGGAAGAAAAAATACACAGACTATTTGTCGAGCATCGCCTAGATTTTTATACACGATATAGAGCGCATCTAGCAATCCAGCTGGTAATTCTCAAATAATTGATCGAAAATCTCTAAATCTCTTAGTTCAGGAAAAGCTGCAATCCATTTTGGGAAATGTTGTCGAGTCAGATGGTTCAGAATTGCGTTACCGTATTAAAATAGGGATTTGGAATATTGACACTCTTATCAGCGCAGATGCCAATCTCAGCTATTCTCATATTATCTTTTTAAAAGAGCATAAACCTGTAAATATTTCTAGTGTAGTTATTAGTCCGGGTGCTGGAATTGATTTTTTAAGATGGTTAGGGATAGGAAAAACAAGTTGGATTCTTTCAGTTCAAGAAGACATCCCACAAGCATTAGACTCTCTCGAGTTATTGTGCAATCACTTTATTACAGCAGTTCCTTCCCTGCTGAAAAATTTAAACTTACAGTAGATTCGAGATTGATGAGGTACAGTTCGATCACGGATATCCCGTAGGATAGCTTGAGGTATAAATTTCATCGTTACCAATTTAAACAGTAATACACTTAAATGTTAAAAGTGAACTTACTTTTAACAAGCTTAACTGTTAAAATTTAAAAACAAGTTTAGCGGTTATAGTGAAAACTGGAAAGTGAGAACAGACTGTAAAAACTGATAAGTGATAAAATTTTAAGCCCTTTTTTGAACTGCGTTAGCAGATTATTATTCTATTAACAGAGAGCCGATAGGCTTCCCTTAAACTTTATAGTGTGCATGGTGCGATCGCACAATATTTAATATCATTATATTAGCGCCCCTAACGTGGCGCATAACTAAAAGTACCGTGATTGTTGAAATGCTTTTTACCTTGTTGCACTTCTAACAGTTCTACTGCATCTTTATTTCCTGTTACATTGCAACTTGATTATTGCAATTACTAATCGTTGTCTAATCAATCGCTGTAGCTAATCGGGCCAACAATAATTTCTCCGTTGGGCAGAGTGGTATTGTGGAAGAAAGTCAACCAATAAAGACAGTTTTCAATAATTTCAGCCCCAGTGAGATCTGCTCCAGTAAAGTTAACACCTTCAATATTGGTTCTAAACAGATTAGCTCCTCTCAAATTGGCATTAGTAAGGTTTGCACCTTTGAGAATTGCATCCGACAAATTCGCACCACTAAGATTGGCTCCTCTTAAGTTCACACCCCTCAAATTGCTTTCTTCCAAGTTGGCTCCGCTCAAGTTAGCGTAGGGGAGATAGGGTGGGTACTTAAGGATCTTCATAACTTCACGATGGGACAGATTAATACCACGTAAGTCTCTATCCCTCAAGTCAGCACGAGGTATAACTACACCAGGAAATCTCCTATCTCCTTTCTCATAGCGTTCGAGAAGTTGTTGCGTAGTAATTACGCGAGTGCGATCGCTTTTTATATCCCCATAGGGCATAATCGTTCGACAAAATAAGATATCTTTTGTATTAGCCCCAGTCAAATCGGCTCCACTCAAATTGGTTTCAATCAAAACAGCCTTATTCAAATCGGTCTGGGACAAATCAGCCCCAGTCAAATTAGCCCAACTTAAATCGGCTCCAGACAACCTAGCTTCACTCAAGTTGGCATGGCTAAAATTGATATCAATCAAACATTCGCCAGCAAAATTGACCAAACCAGTCAAACTGACAAAACTAAAATCTCTTTCCCCAGTAGAATACTTCTCCAGCAGTTTAGTAGCAGTCATCCTCATAATTCAAACTCTCAAACTACTAACCAACTTAACTATATTGAGAATAACTATAAAAACTGTAAAGCGAAAACAACTGTAAAAACTGAAAAGTGATAAGTTTTATGCCCTTATTTACCCTGCGATCGCAGTTTTTAGTTTGTTTGACAAGCAATAACAATCTCTGACAACGAGCCGCTAGGCTATTGTTAAACAGTCATAACTTATCAAGGTTTTACCCAACTGTTAAAAGTGGGTTCAACTATTACAACTGTACAAACACTGGGTCAAGATTTAGATGCGTTTGTTCTAATGAATTGAGTAACTCATTGCAGTCATTGAAGACATTAATCCTAAATAACGCTTCCGTCAGGCATAGTAGTGTTACAGAATATAGCTCCAGCAACTCTAGGATTATTGATTCCACCAGGCAGATCGATGTAAACACTACTCAAGTCAACATTGGTCAAGTTAGCTCCTGGCAGATAAGGAACGCCAAAGTTAGCTCCGGTCACTTGAGCATTGGTCAGGTTGACTTCCGCTAACGCCGAATCAGCAAAATCGACTCTGGTCAAATTAGCTCCAGTCAGATTAGCTCTCTTTAGATCAGCATCAGAGATGGCGGCTCCACTCAAGTTGGCTCCACTCAAATCAACGTCATAAAGTTGAGTACTACCCAAATTGGCTTCACTCAGATTAGCTTCTCTCAAGTTAGCTCTATTCAACTTAGCCCAAAACAGAATTGCCCCACTCAAATTAATTCCCGGCAATTCAGTGTCTTCCAATATAGCTCCATGCAGATTGACGTTACAGAAATCTCTCTCCCCTTTACCATAACGTTGCAACAGTTCCTCAACAGTCATAACTTTGACCTCTCGCTCTTTGCTTACTTAAGTAGCCTATCGGCTTGTTGTTATAGAATGTTATTTCCTGTCAATAACTGTGAAAATCTGCTACCGCAGCGAAAATAAGGCTATAAATTTATCACTTTTTACTTCAACAGTTAATAGTTGATTGCAATTTTAACCTTTAACAGTTGATAGCTAAGTTCACTTTTAACCTTGTGTATGCCTTTCTTACTATCACTATGTACTATTTAACAACAGCAAGCGCGACTCACTGTTATACTTACTTTTATTGACTATTGCCGTAGTAAACACTGGCGATCGCACTTCGCACAATCGAATTATGAAGAACAAGCATATGTTTAATGAGGCAGAAATTAACGATGCACAAAGATATATGGACAAGTTAATTCAAAAAAGAAAAGCAATTAAAACTGGATTACGTCGAGATAATGGATTTTTGCCTAAGCTAAACTGACCTTGATAACATTCCCACTCAATTAACTTCTTACATCTATGAATATTCAATCAATTGAAACTGCTGAAGATGCTCTTGAATTTGCCAGAGAAGAGTTTGAAAGAAGAAATATTGATTGGAATATTTATGAATTGGATAGTGTCTTACAAATCACAGAGGAACTCATCACAAAATTTAGATTAAAAAATAGAAAAATTGGTTGGGATATAGATTTTATTCTCAGAGTACCTGAAGGATTTGAGACAAGATATCTTTTCCTGCATATCGATACATCGCTTGGAACCTGTGAAATAGTTCAACACATTTGAGGTGCTAGGGCATCTGCCTACAGACGAACTTGTATTTAAATAAGTTAAAATTGTACTTACTTGTTAGAAATAAAAGCCAACTAAATTGTTCAAGATTCAAGTTAAAAGTGATAAGTTTTAAGCCCTTATTTACACTGCAATCGCAGATTATTATTCTATTAACAGAGAGCCGCTAGGCTACCTTTAAACTTTATAGTGTACATAGTGCAAGAGTGCATAGTGCGATCACACAGTCAATTCCAATTAATTATTTAATTAGCTCCCCTATCGGGGTGTTTATCCCAAAAGTTCCGTGATTGTTGAAAGTATTTTTACTTGCTGCACTACTAACTTGTTTCAATACTGCCATCAGGCATAATTGTATTGCAGTAAATAGGACTGGGGTCGATAGAAGCACCCTCCAAGTCAGCACCAGTTAAATTGGCATTAGTAAGGTTAGCACCCTCCAAATAGGCAGCAACCAAGTTAGCATCACTCAAATTAGCCCCACTCAAGTTAGCTCTCTCCAAAATCGACATGAACAAGTAAGTACGACTCAGATTGGCTCCACTCAAGTTGGCCATTTCCAAACTAGCCTGACTAATGTTGGCATCACTCAAGTCAGCCCCACTCAAGTTAGCCTTAATCAAATTAGCACCCGCCAATTCAGCTTTGCTCAAGTCGATTCCACTCAAATCAGCCCCTTCCAAATCAATACCAATCAAACTCAAGTCAGCCCCAGCAAAGTCTCTCTCACCTTTCTCGTAACGACTGAGTAATTCTTTAGCCTTCATAAATACTTAATTTTAAAAAATTTGTTTGAGCTTGTTTACAGTTGATATAGTTATAATTATTACAGTATTTGAGTAAAAAAGCGTCCCCATTTTATAATATTTAAAATGTCAAACAGTTACCCTCTTATAACGCAGACCTAAAGAGTGCGATCTCACTTAGCTAACGAGTCAGTTTGCACATAAAATTCCATCGAATTTTTAGTCATTGTTATCAATAAACTTGTTAGTAAAACTGAAAAGATTTTTTAAATGTAAAACTATAAAGTGAAAAATTTCAAGCCTTGTTTACTCTGCGATAGCAGATTTTAATTTGTTTAACAGTTTATAACAGAGAGCCTATCGGCTCCAATTAAACTTTATACTGTGCATGATATCGATCGCACAAGTAATACTTACTATCCAGTATTACAAAACACTAAAATACGCAACGTACAATAGTAATAAGAGAGGTATAAAAATGTCCTTTGACCACAAAGCGTTTGTATTTGATTACAATTCATTCGAGCGAGAATTAAAATCGATTATAGAAGATGCAATTGATACGGGCAGCTATGAAGATTTAGAAAGATATATCATAGCTAATTTAAATTTTTTAAAAGATCCACATGAGGGTGAAAGTTTGTCCGAAGACTGGAAGGAAATGCTTGAATACCAAGAAAATCCAGATCAATATGGTGATTTTGCAATGACTAAATTCTATAATCCTGCTGAAGATGTTGGACTTGGACACGAGTGGGCTGATGCTCAAAGTATATTATCAAATGAATTTGAGGATTCTAGTATTGTACTTGGAACACCTATTGAAAGAAATGCCGTTTTTTTCGACCCAGGAAAAATGGGAAGTTATTTCCAATCTTCAAATATGGTGATAGAAAATAAACAAAAGATTGATATACTTATTAAGCAAAAACCAGAATATGCAAAGATTTTAGAGCCAGTAACTTATATGTTCGAGTGTGCAATTGCTGTTAACAAGGGGTTATATATTACTTTTTGAAAAGTGTAGTACGAATGTTGCTCATCACTTGAAATTAAGACAGAGCAATGTTACTACAACTTTCTAATGAAAAAATCAAAAATCTTATTCAAATATGTCTTTATATTTGATAAATGGAACAATTTTTAACACCAGCATTCAAGAATTGTCTGAGGTTCTTGAAAAGGTACTGGAATCAAAGATAGAACCAAATAAAGACGAGATATATATATCCAAAGATATATTTGATTTCCATGCTTACTTTTACATAGGTCTAAATAATTGTTCTATAGACCGTAGTACATATTTGTTTAGTTCTTCATTTACTGGAGAGTTTGAGGAGGTGAGTAGATTTGTTAAAAATATAGCTTTATCACTGTATAAATCTAACATACTTTATGAGATTGAATTTTTTGAAGATTTACCTGAAAATAATATCTCTTATCTTATTAAGCATCCACACTACAAGAGTCAGACAACGGGGATTATAATTGATTTGTAACTAACAGTCCAGAAAAGTAGGATGGGCACTGCCTACAGAGTAACTTGTGTTTAAATAAGTTAAAACTGTACTTGCTTGTTAGAAGTACTTTCAAACTGTACGCTCTTTCTGTTAAAACTGAAAAACTGAACATTGAAAAATTTTAAGCCCTAGTATTGACTGCGATAGCAGATTTTTACTCTATTAATAGAAGTAACAATCTGATAATAGTGAGCCGATAGGCTACTTAAACTGTTCAATTTCACCTGATGATAATATTTTAGCGGCAGTAAAGTTATAATCTTGAAGCATAGTTTAAATATAAAATATCAAGCATTGGAATCAACTCAATGGAATATCAAGCAGCAAAGAAAATTGTTTTCGATTTTATAAATACTCGCTGTGCCAGTGTTGATGATGAATTTATCATAATTGATGATCAAGTTATTGCAACTGAATTTGGTTGGGTGTTTCCATATAACTCAAAAAAATTCCTGGAAACAAAAGAACTAATTTATGCAGTACTTGGTAATGCTCCAATTATTTT